>JAIRNL010000232.1 GCA_031258035.1 Azoarcus sp.
ATGTCGTTCGATTTGTACCACTCGACGCTGCGGACTTCTTTTTCGCAGCCGGCGAGCGCGGCGGACAGGGCGGCGAGGGTGAGGATGATGGTGGTTTTGCTCATGGGCTCCGGTTCTCCTTTCGGGATGTGAATGGGTGGGACGCGCTTTCAGCGGGCCGGCGCGGCGGCGGCGCTTTTGCCGAAACGGCGGTATATCAACCAGGCAGGCGGCAAGAGCAGAAGCAGCGCCTGCGCGCCCAGGCTTTGCGCGGAGGGCGCGATGCCGAGCCAGCTGATTTGCGGAAAGTCCGGTAGATAGATGCTGGCTATCCAGCCGGCGGCCTGGAGTTCGACGATGGCTTGCCCGAGAAAGACGATGGCAAGGCCGTAGAGCAGGGCGGAGGTCGCGCCGAAAAAGAGGCCGAAAGGCAGGCGGAGCGCGGCATGGCGCATGGCGAAATACAGCGCGACGAGCACGAGGGCGGCGAGCGCGAAGCCGGCGCGGAGCGCGCCTTCCTGGCCGGGCGAGCCGACGGCGAGCGCCTGATAGAAAAGCACGGTCTCCGCGCCTTCCCGGTAAACCGCAAGGCAGGCCGCGCCGCCGAGCGCCAGCAGCGATCCCGTCCCCAGGGCGGTTTCCATCTGCCCGGCGATCCATTCTTCCCAGCGTTTGGCTTCGCGCCGGGCGAACAGCCAGCAACTCACGTAGAACAGCATGGCGCTGGCCGCGAGCATGGTGATGCCTTCCACTACCGCCAACGGCGCGCCGATGCGCTGGAGCAGGCTGTCGACGGCCCAGCCGGTCAGGATGGAGAGGGGAATCGCCACCGCGACGCCGGTGTGGATCACCCATATCTTGTCCGCCGCGCCGGCGCGGCGCAGCCAGGCAGCCAGCGCGCCGACGACCAGCATGGCTTCCACGCCTTCGCGCAGCAAGATGATGAAGGCCTTGAGAAAAGCGCCGCCGCCCTCGTCCGCGCCTTCGCCTTCGCCGTAAAGGCGTTGGGCTTCTTCGAGTTTTGCCCGGAGCGCCGACCACGCGCCCTCCAGCCGCGCGCGCGGCACGCCGCGCATGGCGCTGCCGTTCAGGGCGCCGAAGAGCACTTCCAGTTCGTTTTTCAGCCCGGCGTCGCGCAGGGCCAGGTCGAGTTCCAGTGCTTCGAGACGTTCAAAATAGAGCGCCGAAAATTCGCTCGCGCTCGGAAGCGGGTGGGTTTCGTCGTAGGCGGCGACGGCGGCTTCGCCGCGCTGGAGGATTTCGGCGATGACCGCGCCGCCGTCGGGCGCGGCGCGCAACGGCGCGGCAAGCAGGACGAGGCAGGCGCACAGGATGAGGCGGAGCGGACGGGACATGGCGAATCCTCAGGATGTTTTCGGGTTCCGCCGGGGCGCGGCGGTATCAGCCAGGATCAGGTTGTGGAGCTTGCGGGCGCAGGCTTCGATGCGCCGGGGCGCGTCGGGGCGCGCCGGGGCGTAGCGCCAGTCGGTGTAGGCGTTCGCCAGCGCGGCCATGGTTTCGGCCCAGAGCGGGCGGGCGGCGGCGACCCGGCGCGCGAAATTGCCCGGACATTCCCACGGTTCGCGCGCAAGGCCCCGGCGGGCGAGCAGGCGGCCAAGGCGGTTCCAGTGGCGTTGCGGGGGCGGCAGATGGCGCGCTTCGCGCCGCCAGGCGATGAGCTGGCTGAGGGCGAACACCAGCGCGCTGGAGAGCGCCGCGCCGACCAGCAGCCAGACCCAGGCGAATTTGCCGCCGAGCGCGCCGCCCAGTTTTTCGCCGAATTTCTCGCCCAGGCCGGCGAGCAGCGATTGCTGGGTTTCGCCGTCGAGGCGGAAAATCCAGCGCGCGAAAAACCCGTCCAGTCCGGAGAAGCTGTCCGCTTTCACGGCGATTGGCGGCCCGGCGGCGGGCACGGGCGTTTTTTGCGGATCGGCGGCGTGCCCGGCCTGGTTGCGCGCGGCCTCCCGCGGTGGCGGTTTCGGCGCGGCGGCCCCGGCGGGTTTGGGTTGCGCGGTTTTTGCCTGTTGCGCGCTGGCTGAACGCGGCGGCGCGATCATGTCGGTAGGGTCGAAGCGCCGCCAGCCCCGCGCCTCGTCCCAGACTTCCGCCCAGGCGTGGGCGTGGTTTTTCTTGACGATGACGAAATCGGTGAGCGCCATCAGCTTGCCGCCCCGGTAGCCGGTGACGAGCCGCGCGGGCAGGCCCGCGGCGCGCATCAGGAAGACGAACGTCCCGGCGTAGAGGTCGGCATTGCCTTCGCGGCGGTCGAACCAGAATTCGTCGAGCGCATCCGGCCCTTCCCCGAGCGGGAAGCGGTCGCGCACTTCGTAGCCGTTTTTCGCCAGCGCGGTGAGCGCGGCGGTGATGCGCCCGTCCGGCGGCTGGGCAGCCAGTTCCGCGCCGAGCGCCCGGAGCCGGGGATTGCCGGTTTCGGGCAGAGCCAGCGCGCGGCGGCGCAAGGTTTCGTCGAGCGCGCCGCCCGCTTCCCAGTCCAGCCACGATTTCAGGCGGTAGCGCGTCTCCGCTTTTACCGGGCGGTGGGCGAGCACTTGCCAGTCGGCGCTGATGAAGGATTCGGCGGCGAGCGCGGCGGGCAGGTCCAGTCCGTAGAGCCAGAGGCGGTCGTGCGGGGTGAGGCGCACCGTGTAGGTGATTTCCTGCGATTTTTTCGTCAGCGTCGCGGCAAAGGCGCTGCTTTTCGTCCAGCCGCGCCGCATCAGCGTCCGGCCTTGTCCCGCGTCGTATTCCGGATCGAGCCGCCATTCGCGCCCGTCGAAGTCGTAATAGACCGGCCCGCGCCAGTAGAGCAGGCTCGTCGGCGGTACCCAGTTGTCGAATTCGGCCACCAGCACCGGGGCGTTTTCGGCGACGCCGGTCTGGGCCTGGTTTTGTCCGGGTTTCAGGCGGGTGGAGACGCCCAGCCCCTGGTTGGATTTTTCCAGCGCGACCGACAGGGGCAGGCCGAAGGTGAGGCCGATGTCCCAGAGCGGCCCCGGAATGCGCGGGAAAAACAGAAACAGCGCCGCAGCCAGCGGCAGAGCCAGCGCGATGCGGCCAAGGTTTCCAGCCAGCCGCGCGCCGATGTGCCGCCATGTCGCGCGCGCCGGGGCGGGAGTCGGCCGACCGGCGCGCATGTCCGCTTCCGTCGCCGATTCCAGCGCGCCCAGCGCGAGGAGCGGCAGGAGCACGATCAGGGCAAGGCCCGTCCATTCGCCCCAATGCAGCAGGCCAAGCGCGCCCGCGAGGAGCGAGCCGCCCGCGAGCAGGGCGAATTCCCGCGTGCTTCGCGCTTCGGCCCATTTCAGCGCCAGCGCGAGGAGCAGCGCCGTCCGCAGCGTGCGGCTGTCCGTCCAGCCGAAAGCCATTCCGGCGGCGGCGACCGCCCCGGCGAGGAAGAGCAGCCGCGGGATTGGCGTCCAGCGCCGTTGCGGCAGCAGCCGGGCGCAGAGCGCGCAAGCCAGCGCCGGCCAGACGGGCGGCGGCAGGGCCGGCGCGTGGCTGGCCAGCGCCAGCGCCAGGAGGGCAAGGCTCCAGCGCGCGCACGCGGCATCGGCGGCATGGGCGGGCGGCGCCAGGGAGGGGAGGGGCAATGTCATGCGCATCATCGCCCGCCGTAGAGGTTCCAGGCGATCACGTCGTCCTTGCTCTCCACGCCGTCGGGGCCGAGCGAGAACAGTTCCCATGCGTATTCCGTGCCCGGATTGCGGTACTGGTAAGGCCGTCCCCACGGGTCTTGCGGCAGGAATGGGATCTGGCCGCTGTCGACGAGTTCGCGCAGGCCGGCTTCGGTGCCGGGCATCGCCCCGGGGCTGAAAAGCAACAGGCTGCGCAGGGCGCGGATGTCGTCACGCGCGCGCGCATAGCGGGCATCCTCGTCGTCTGGCAGGCCGGAGACCAGATAAACCCCTATGCTGGCTGCGGCGGCCACGGGCAGGACAAGCGCCAGCATTTCCGTGAGGCTCGGAAAGCGCGAGGGACGGCGAGGCTGGCTGGCTGAGGCGGTTTTCACGATTTGCCTCCTCCGTTATCGGCGCGGCTGGCTTGTGCTGGCTGGGCGGAATGCGCCCCGACGGTGTGGCGGACTTCTTTCAGCAACAGCGGCGGAATGACGACGTCGATCTTGCCCAGTCCCTGGCTTTCGATGTTCTTGAGGATGTCCTGCACGGCGATCCGGTACCAGAGACGGACTTCCACCGTCGCCGGGCCTTGCGCGCCCGGAAGCGGCACGACGCGGATATCCACCGTGTCGGTCTGGCGCGGCGGGATCGGCTTGCGCGTGTAGTGCAGCGTGAAGGCGTCGAACAGCAGGTGGCGGCGCTCTGGCTTGCCGTCGATGTCGCGCACCTCTTTCATCCATCGCACGGCCCCGGGGTCTTCCGCGCCCCTGGTCTCGTCGAATTTGCCCTGGTGGAACACGGTGTTGCCGGCGGCATCCTTCGCCTGCACTTCGAGCCACAGGTAACGCTGGTCGAGCGGGCCGGTCGGCAGCGCATGGCCCGCGCCGGCATTGATGACCGATACCTTGAGGCGCAGGGCGTCCTCTCCGGGCGCGGTCTCCACCCGCAGTTCGGCGGCTTCCCGCAGCAGCGCGACGACGGCTTCGTTCGTCTTGCCCAGTTCCTTCTTGAACGTGGCGCGGTCGTAGAGGCGGTTCAGCCCCGGTGGCGAGCCGCCGCGCAGGGTGGAGAGCAGCCCGGCGGGCAAGGCGGTGTTGGAGAGCAGGTAGTTGTTGCCGGCGAAGCGGTGCGAGACGGTTTTCTTCGGGCGCTCGCCCCGTTTCAGGGCGGCGACGAAGCCGGCGGGGTCGGCGGCCATGTGGCAGTCCTGGCACTGGATGCCCGCTTTGGCGTAGGGCGAGTGCCGCCATTCGTCGTAAGTGTCCTGGAGATTCATCGGCGGCGTCGTGGCGTTGACCGAGGTGGGGCGGATTTCCGTGTGGCAGGCGCCGCACAGGGCGCTGTTGCCCATCAACGGCTGGTTGCGCCGGGCGCGCATGTCGCGGGCGTGGCGCGAGGGCGCGGCGGCGATGAGCGCCGGGTGCGCATAGCGGAAAATGCCGTTGATGTCGATTTCGAGCGCGCCGTTGCCGGCCAGCGGTTCGGCGCGGTTGACGGTGTGGCAGACGACGCAGGCGGTGCCTTCTTCCATCGCCGCGATCTCCTGCACGCTGTTGGCGGGCGTGACCGCGCCAGCCAGGGTGCCGAGCGGATTGTGGCAGGATTCGCACCAGCGCCCTTTTTCCACCCCGTGCGCCGCCTTGCCGGCGCGGCTGGCCAGGGTGTTCTCTTGCACCGTGCTGTCGTAGATCAGGTCGAGGTCGGAGATGGCGTGCATCGACGTCGCCCACTCCAGCGTCTCTTTCAGGTGGCATTCGCCGCAGTTCAGCGCGCCGGGCACGGCGCGCCAGTTGAGGAGCCTGCCGTCCGGGGTCGATAACTCGGCGGGATAAAAGGGCGGATGCTCGTTGCCGAACGGCTTCGAGTAGAGGGGCAGTTCCTTTTCCGGCGTCACCCCCAGGTCGACCGGGGGCGGCAACAGCCGGTCGAGCGCCAGGGCCAGCAGCAGCGCGCAAACGGACGCGAGCAGGAAGCGGCCGAGCGGCAGGGAGAAAAAATGCAGCGGGAATTTCATGACAAGGCCCTTTTCGGAAAGTGCAGCAACACGAAAAAGACGAGCAACCCCGAAAAGGTGAAATGCACCCGCAAGAGCGCGGGGCCGACGCCATAGGGCAGGATCGACGGCTGGCCCGCGAGGTAGAAGATGGCGGGCGCGGCGATCGCCAGGCCGGTGGCGAAAGCCAGCAGCAGGCACCACATCAGCATGTAGCCGAGCACCCGGTGGTAGAGCGGCTCGCCTTTGTAGAGCCGGTGCAACAGCCGCCATGGCATGACGAGATGCCGTATCGGCTCCTTGCCGTCGCTCAGGTGCACGAAAAGGAAGGGGATGAAGAACACCAGCGCGAGCGCCCCGGAGACCAGGTGCGCAACCAGCGCGACCAGGGTCAGGTGTCCGTTTTCCAGCGGCAGCAGCAGGGCGACGCCGGTGGCACAGGCAATGCCGAGGCTGTAGACCACCGCCATCAGGAGATGGCGGGAAGACTCCCGCGTGCGCCACACCAGGAGGGCTTCGGCGGCATCCGGCTTCGCGGCGGGTTCCATCGTGCTTTCATCGTTCATGGCATGGCTCCTGATGACACGCCGACATCCGCGCCGGCGGGTTTTTCCCCGTACAGCGCCAACTGGGCCAGACAGTGCCGGTAGTGGGCGCGTCCCCGTCCGGGCGGGCGATCCTGTCCGTTTCCGAGCCGCAGCCCGTATTCGCGTCCCTGCCGCTCGGCGGCGACGATCCATTGGCATAGCTGGGACAGGCGGGTTTCCAGATCGCCATCGCAGGCGGCGACATCCAGCCACAGCGCCTGTCCGCCCGCGCCGCCGTCGAAGCGGTTGACAGCCAGATCCCCGCGGCGGCCATAAATCCGCCAGTTGATCCGGCGCGGCGGATCGCCCGGCGCGTAAGCCCTGACGCCCTGGAAATCGCCCGCTTCCTGGCGCCGGTGCGCCTGGCTGGGGGCGTTGCCGGACAGCGGGCGGTCGCCCGCCGGATGCGGATAGACGAGCGCGGCCACCTCGGGCAGCGCCCGGCACGCTTGCCACAGGCCGAGCGGGTGACGCGAGAGAAGATGCAAATCCCCGATCCGTCGCCGTCCGCGCGCCGGCGCGGGCAGGGACAATTCCAGCGCCGCGCCGTCCTCCGCCCCGCGCCCGCCCCGCCATGCCGGCGCGACGGGGCCGCGATGGCGCCGTCCCCGCCGTCCGGCGCACAGCATCGCCGGGCCATGCCAACGCCCCGGCAGGCCGCGCGCATTGCCGGCGATGCGCAGCATTTCCCCGGCGAAGGCTTCCGGCGCGGGGGCGGGCAGCCATTGCAGCCCCGCGATGCCGCGCCGGCATTGCCAGGCCGCCGAAATCCAGACCGAGAGCAACAGGAAAGCGAGCGCGAACACGAGGTTGTTGCCGTAATTGATGGCCACGGCGAGCAGCGCGAACACCGTCACGAGCCAGACGATGCCGGCGGCGGTGGGCGCGAGGACGGTGCGCGGCGCTTTCATCCGGCATCTCCGCGGCCTCTGGCCCGGCGGGCGCGGATGCCTGCCGTCGCTTTCTCGCGGGCGTTCATGGCAAGGGCACGGCAGCCAGCAGTTCGCGCCCCGCCGCCTCGGCCTCGCGCGCATCGCCCAGGCCGAGGCGGTGGATGGCGACGGCGGGAAACACCGCCTGCACGTCGTCGGGCAGCACGTGATCGCGCCCGTCGAGAAGCGCCCAGGCGCGGGCGGCGGCAAGCAGTGCCTGCGCGCCGCGCGGCGACAGGCCGTAGGCGAGTCCCGCGCCGTGGCGGGTGTGTTCAGCCAGGGCGCGGATGTAGGCGAGCAGCGGCTCGGCGGCGTGGAGGGTTCGCGCCCGCGCCTGCAACGCGATGAGCATGGCGGCGTCCAGCGCCGGTTCGGTGCGTTCGAGCAGCGCGCGGCGGTCTTCGCCGCGCAGGATTTCCAGCTCCGCCGCCATGTTCGGATAGCCGAGCGCGATGCGCATCAGGAAGCGGTCGAGCTGCGCTTCCGGCAGCGGGTTGGTGGAGAGCTGGTCGACCGGGTTCTGGGTGGCGATGACGAAAAAGGGCCGGGGCAGCGGACGGCTTTCGCACTCGCTCGACACCTGCCGTTCCTCCATCGCTTCCAGCAGCGCCGACTGGGTTTTCGGCGAAGCGCGGTTGATCTCGTCAGCCAGCAGCACCTGCGTGAAAACCGGGCCGGGGTGAAAGACGAAAATGCCCTTGTCGCGGTCGAACACCGCCGCCCCGGTGAGATCGCCCGGCAGCATGTCGCTGGTAAACGGCACGCGGTTGAATTGCAGGCCCGCGATGCGGGCGAGCGCATGCGCGAGCACGGTCTTGCCCATGCCCGGCAGGTCTTCGATCAGCAGATGGCCGCCCGCGACGAGGCAGGCGAACGACAGGCGCACGGCCTCTTCCTTGCCGAGCAGGATGCGGCCGACCGCCGCGATCGACGCGTCAAGCGAAGCGTGCCGCGCTCTCAAGCCGCCGCCGGCGTCCGCGCTGCCGGTGTCCTGCGGAACCGGCTGGATGAGGGTCTGGACGGAGGACATGGCAAACTCCCTGCATGATGATGTTGACGTAAAACGCTCGGGGGCGGCGGTTTCGGTCATGCGCGCTCCCCTGGCTCAAAAATCCAGCCGCCAGCCCAGGCTGGCGGCCCAGCTATCCCAGTTCACGCCATGGAGATGGGATTCCACCGACTGGCCGGAAGAGAGAAAAACGCGGTCTGTTCCGCCTCTCATCCGCTGTTCCTGCCGATCCAGCGTGAACGTGATGGCGCTTTGCGGAGAAAGTCGCCAGAGCGCGCCGAGATCCCACTGCCAGCCGCGGCTGTTGCCGTGCTGTCTGAAACTGACCGGATGCTCGAAACTGCCGCGCAAATTCCAGTCCGCCTCGGCGCGGTAGTTGAACCACTGATGTTTTACGCCGAGCCGTAAATCAAAGCGTTTGGCAAGGCGGGCATCGAACCGCAGCCCCAGCCAGGGGCCATGCCAGCGCGGCTGATAATGCATATCCAGTCCGCGAAACGGGCCGAGCGGGACATCGAAGCCGTAATTGCTGACGACCTGGCGGCCATTGCGGGCGCGCAGATCGTGTTCCTGGTACGTATAACCGAGCATCGGCGTCAGTCCGACGCGGCTGCCGGGCACGATGCGCCAGCCCAGGCCGAAAGCCAGGCGGCTTTCCGTGCTGCCGCGCGATTTGGAATAAGAGCGCGAGAATTCGCGCCCCCGGTTGTTGGACAGGTAATCGGAATCCCGTACCTCGCCGGAGAAACCAGAGGCATAAGCCATCTCCCCGCTCAGGGTGAAGCCGTTGGCGGCCACCCAGTCGCCGTTCAGGCGGATTTCCGCCATGTTCGTTTCCCATTCCAGTTCGGACAGGATATTGGGCACGCCGCCCGGGCCGGCGATGCTGAAATCGAGCAGCTCGCGGCGATAGCCGAGGGAAACCGTCCATGCGCCGCGCGCTTCTTTCGGCCTCGCGCGGGGTCTCGCGCCCGGGTCGCCCAGCGTGATCTGGCGCTCGCCGCCGTCGGAGAACACCGTCATGAAGAGCGTGGCAGGCCCTCCGGACGCCGTCCTTGCCTCGGGCGGCGCTTTTGCCTCGGGTCGCGCTTTTGCGCCGGACGACGCGCCCTCGTACAGCCATATGCTGGCTTCGTCCAGCGGATGCGCCGTGAGCGGCGCGGAAAACGCCGCAGCCAAAGCCAGCAGCGCGCGTTGCCGTCTCATGGCTGCTCCCGGGCCTCTTCATAAGGCTGGCTGGAGATCGCGTAAGCCCATGTCCACGACGTCTCGCCGCCCGCCGGCGCAAGCTGCTTCTGCTCCACCACCATGGCCGCCCAGCGCCCGGCGATCCGCGTCGGCGTGAGCGTCGCGGGTTGCCTGCCCAGGTTGATGACGCGCAGGGCGGTCACGTAATAGCCGTCCTTCAGCCAGGCGGCCACGGCCCGCAGTTCCAGATCGTCGCCCAGGTTTCTCGGCAGGCGCGCGGGCGCGCTCAGGTGGGCCGGCTGCAAGCCTCCGGGGAGCGGCGCGGTCGGATCTTGCTGGCGGACGGCGGTCGCGGCGGCGCGGGCGATGCTGCCGAAACGTTCGACATCCGCATCGCCGGACGCAGGACTGCCCGCCGGCGCGGCGGCCGATGGCGCGGCGATGGAAGAAGCCAGGCCGCTGCCCGGATTGAACATGGAATCGTGCCGGCGGGGCTTTTCCGGCGAGGACTGACCTTGCGCGTTTTCGCTCGCATCCAGGCGGCGCAAGGCGCTTTCCTGTTCCCGAGCCAGCGCGTCGCTTTCCTCGGGCGTCTCCAGGACATGGGGCGTGATCAGCAGCACAAGCTGGCGGCGCGTATTGCCGCGCACGGTTTTCTTGAAAAGATGGCCGAGCACGGGCACGTCGCCGAGCAGCGGAACCTTTTCTTCCTTGTCGGAGACGCTTTGGCTGATCATGCCGCCCACCGCCACGGTGAGGCCGTCCCGCGCATGCGCGGTGACTTGCAGGTTGGCGGTGTTGACTATGTCGATGGGGAACTGCTGAATGCCGCCATTTGCCATCGGCAGCGGGATCGTGGCCTTGCCGCTGATGGTGCGGGAATTGTCCTGGTCGATGGTCAGCGTCACCGAACGGTCGGCATTGATGCGCGGCAGGATGACCAGCGTCTGCCCGACGTTTCTTTGTTCGGTTTCCACGGTAATGATGGTGTTGGTTCCACCCATGGCGCCGGTGACGCTTTCGGAACTCGCGCCCGTGACCAGTACCTGCTCGTCGCCGATGAAAAGCCGTGCTGGCTGGTTGTTGGCGGCCACGAGCATCGGCGTGGCAAGCACGTTGACGCGGTTTTCGCTCTCCAGCAGTTGCAGGCGCAGGCGCAGGTGGTCATTGACCAGTTGCCAGACGGCGGTCGAAGCCTCGGCGGCGAAGTTGCCGAGCGAGACGGCGCTGCGGGGGTACTCGCCCGTGGAGACCGCGCCGCCCAGGGCGGTGCCGGTGCCCGGATCATACGGCGCGCGCGAAGTGGAATTGCCGCTCGCGCCGATGTCGAACACCGAGCGGAAATCGCCCCCCAGTTCCACTTCCAGGATGCGCATCTCCAGCAGCACCTGACGCGGCGGGAGATCCATGTCGGCGACAAATCTGTCGATCTCCTTCAGCGCCGCCTCGTCGCTCGTGCGCACCATCAGCAGGTTGTGCAGCTTGTTGTAAGTGATGTTGATCGCCGGCCCCTTGTTCGCGGCGGCAAGTACCCCGGAGGCTTCGAGCTTGTCCGTCTGGCTGCTGTCGACATCGAGCGCCGCTTCCAGCCCGGCCTGCGAGACGGTCGAGATTTCCTTGCGCGCGTCGGCCTGCGCCTGCTGCCCCGACCGGGAGCCGCCGCTGCGGCGGCTGACCGCGCCTTCGGCGCTGAAACCGCGACCGGACGATCCGCTGAAATTTCCCCCGCCCCAGCTGTTCCCACCGCCCCAGTTGTTTCCGCCCCCCCAGTTATTTCCGCCGCCCCAGTTGTTTCCGCCGCCCCAGTTATTTCCATTGCCCTGGTTGCGGCTCGTGCCGCCCATTTCGACCGGTGGCATTTCCTCGACCGGTTCGACGAGACTGACCCGATCTCCGAACAGGGCCGCGACGGCGTTGGCGACGCTGACCACGTTGTGATGGCGCAGCACGTAGCTGCGGGTAATCTCGTCGCGGGTAATGGCGATGTCCTGCTGGTACTCCTTCGCGTCCATCAGGATGTACGTCTCGGTCTGGGAATCGAACCGGTGCCAGACGCCGGCGGCGCGACAAAGGCTTTTCACCATGCCGTCCACGTTGACATCGCGCAGGTACAGCGACACCTTCTTGTTCGCCACGCTGGAGGTCACCACGATGCTGACCTTGCCGATCTGGGAGATGAACTG
>JAIRNL010000253.1 GCA_031258035.1 Azoarcus sp.
CGAAGCGCCGCGCGAAAACGTTTTGCGGCGCGGCCAACCTCGGCGCGCATAGTCGTCGAGCGCCGCCCCGATCTGTCGAGACGACATCGACAACGCGCTGACACGATCGCCGCCGCGCGACGCCCTGCCGCCGTGCGCGGCAAGCAGATCGCGGTGGCAGTCGTCCGACCAGCCCGGCACGTTCGCCAGCGCCCAGGTTTTTGCGATGCCCAGCAGCTGGCGCTGGTGTTTCAGTAGCTCGCTCATGGCGTCGTCACCTCGACCTCGAAGGGCGTCACGGCGAAATCCTCCACGCCCTGCACGAACGCAATACCCGGCACGCCGACCACGGCGTGCGGGTCGGCGAGCACCGCTTCCTTGTTGACCTCCTCCTTCGTGCGCACGAACCGGGAAAGCCCCAGCGCCTTGAGCGTCGAGACGACTTTCTCGGCGGCGCGCACCGTCACCGACGGCGGGCGCTGCCGCCACGACACTTCGCCCGTGACCAGGTTCGCGGTTTTCCCGCCCCCCGCGCACAAGGCCGTGCGGTTCGCCTCGCACCACCAGTGAATGCCGCTGGTGAGTGCATCGACCCGCTCGCGCAGCGCGTCGATGCGGGCCTTTTCGCGTGAGGTGATCGCGGCGATCTCGTCGTTCATCAGGGTCTCGATCCGCGTGAGTTCGCGCTGCGCGTCGCCCAATTGACGGATCGCCTCCATCGTCTCGTCCTTCGTCTGGCAGGCGTAGGGCACTGCCGTTTTCTTCACTCGCACCATTGCATTACTCCTCTCCAAAACCGGCGCGCGCGGCAACGCCCGCGCCATTGATGTTTTCAGCGGACGGCGCTGCCGGGACGGACGTTGCCCCGGCGTCGCTCAACTCGGCGTCAACAGCCCCTTGTATTGCGCTTAAACCGCCTTTAACGGCGGGTTCCGGCGTCCCTCCTTGCTCCCACGGACGCCGGTACGGACGGTACGGGTGCAGCGGGCAGGTAAACACCCGGCAACCCGCCGCCTCCGCGCGCTCGTAATTCGAGCAGGTCAGGCATTTCGCCTTGATCGCCGCCGCGCGGCTCTCCCCGGAAAACGCCCGCGCCAGAATGCCGCGCGCGCTGAGCGGCGCATCGGCGATGTAGTCCTCGACATTCATGATTTCATCCTGTGGTGTTTGAAGAATCTCTCCATCAGCGCCGCGATGCGCGCCCGGTTTTTCGCGCGCTCGGCGTCACTGAATTTGCGCGGCGGCAGCAACACGGGCGGGCGCGGCGCGGGCATCGCTTCGAGCAGCTGCGCGGGCGCGGGCCACTGGCGGCACATCGCAAACAGCGACGAAAACGCGGCCCGCACGCGACCCGCATCCCCCGACTCGTCCCAGCCCGCCGCGCGCGGGGCGATGGCGGCGAGCCATATATCCAGCGTCATTCCCACCGTGTCCTCGCCCGGCGCGCCCGGCAACCGCAGCGCGATCAGCCCCTGCAATCCGCGCGCCACTTCCCGCCTGATCCACGCCTTCATTTCGCTCGATCCTCCAGCGCGCGGATGGCGCGGGCGGTTTTCGAGACAGGCGCCGCCGCCGTCGGCTCGACCGTGCCCCGCGGCTGCGGGCCGGGCCACGACACGAGCACCTCATAGAGATAGCCGTGGCCCGTGAGCGGCGTCTTGAGCCGCCCGGCATCCCGCGCATCCAGTGCTTGCCGGATCGCCCACACCCACGCCTCGGGCGGCGCGAGATGCGTCTGCCCGCGGCGGTCGATCGCGCCCGCCGTGATGTCGATGGCGACCTGCTCCAGCAGACGCGCAACCCGCTCCATCGACAGCTCGCGCTCGCGCGGGCGGAACAGCGCGAGATAGCGGCAGATCGCCGCGCCGAGATCGCCGCCGATCCTGAACAGGCAGGCGAGCGCCGCGCGGGCCGCCTCGTGCGCCACCAGCGCGTCCAGCGACAGCGTTGTGCCGCAGCACGGGCAGCGGGTTTTCATGACGCGCCTCCGGGGGCGGGACGCCCTCGATCGCAAAGGGCGATCCGCAGGCTGTCCGCATCCGGGGCGCGGCGGCGCTCGACGAGCAGCCACACCAGGAGGCACTGGTCGAGTTCGGCGACCATCCGATCCGGCACGCATCCCGTGCCGGGCAACCAGCGCCGGGTGCTTTGTGTGGCGTCGAGCAGCGGCTTGATCGTCAGGCGCGGGTCGATGCGCAATTGCAACATCGGCATGCCGCTTTCACGCGAAGACGGCACACAGAGGGCGTCGACGCCGACGCCCCAGTCGCGCAACTTGCGCAGCACCGCGTTGGCCGCGGCCAGCCGGCGCTGGAAGTCCGCGCCCAGGACGTCGATGTAGCCGGCCTCTTCTGGCTTCAGGGGTTTTTGGCGCGGGAAACGAAGCACGTTGTTGCTCATTTCACCCCCCCCTCAAGCCAGCGATTGCAGGCACAGCGCCTGTCTGGCCACGGCATCCACCAGCCTGGCATCGAGCGCGCGATCCTTGCGAAACTCGCGCAGCGCGGCGATCAGCCCCTCGACCAGCATCCGCGCGCTGCCCTTGCAATAGGCGAAGAGCCGCGCAATCACTTCCTCCGGCACGTCCTCCGCGCCAAAGGCGCTCTGCGTGAGCGCCGCCGCGTCGGCGGCGGTGATGCCCTTGACCGTCTCCGGCCAGAACCCCACGCGACTGCGAATCTGGTCGAACTGCCCGTGCGCCGGGCGGATGAGGCCGGAAAGATGTTCCGTGCCCGCGAGCACGATGCCGATGTTCGCGGTGTCGCGGATGCGGCGGATCGTGTGCAGCTGATGGGCGGTGAGCGTCTCGGCCTCGTCGATGATGATGAGCGAGTCCGTATTCCTCACGCTCCCCACGATCTGCTCGAATTTGTCGGCGATGCTGCCTTTCTCGACCCCGGCCACCTGCCGGGCCAGCAGCCGGATCAGGCTTTGCGGCGTCATGCACGGGTTGGCCTCGACCACGTAGGTGTTCGGGTGCTTTTCTGCATATTTCTTGACCCCGAACGTCTTGCCCGTGCCGACGTAGCCTGTGAGCACCGCGAAGTTGCGATAGCGGCGCGCCATGTCGCAGGCCAGATGCGCGAGCCGAAAAACGCTGGTCTCCACCGCGTCATACGTCGTGCTCGTCTGATCATCAGCATGCGCCATTGCCGAGCGGATATTGCCGAGCAGCTTTGCCGGGCTGGCCGGGTATGTCCCGGACAGGATTTGCGACAGCGCCGGCAGCGAGACGCGAGCGAGGCGTGCCAGCGCCGTTTTCGTATACATACGCGCGGCAAGCCACTGCTGAATTTCGGCAATGCCCTGGATGTCGTCACCGCTATAGTGACTGGGCCACTCCTGCATGTTTTCTGGTTCTGTCGTGTCGTTCATTTCAGGCTCCGTTTACAAATCAAACAGATCGATTTCGCCGTCGTCCGCCGACGGCAGGCGTTTTTGCTCGGGCGCGGCGGGTAGATAGCCCCCACGCTCGCCGCGCTCGCTGCCCCCCGAGGGGGCGCCGCCGCCCT
>JAIRNL010000290.1 GCA_031258035.1 Azoarcus sp.
GTTCCGGCAGTACGGGATAGACGAGGTGCCCATTGAACACCAGCGTGCCGCCCCGGTTGAGAAACCGGGTGAGCGCGCCGCTGAAGCGGGAAAGACTTCGCTGGTCGACGTGCGCCGGGACGAGAATGGCGTCATGGGTATCGAAATCCGCTTCGGCGATTTCGCGCAAATGCTTGACCGTCATTCCCTTTGCTTCGGGTAATTCGAGGAAGGACGGGGTTTCGTGCCCCATGGAACGGATATAAAGAAGGGAAGCCATGGTGTTACGGTTCTCCATGATGTGAGTGAAAAGGTGCCGGACGTGGGATTTCGGCGCTTTCCGGCTGGGCGCGCCGCTTGCTGGGAAATGGGTCGTGTTCTTGCGCCGCGCACGAACCGCGCCGCGCGCTGAGCATCGGGATGGCCGCGACGCCGCCTGCCATCTCCGGCAACGGCACGCGCCGCACCGGCAAACGAAACAGCGCCGACAGCGCCGCCTCGTCCATGACCTCGCCGGGCGGGCCGAAAACATGGTTTTCGGCATCGAAAATCAACATGGCGCGGTTGGCGAACTCGAATGCGTGCTGCGGCGAATGCGTGCTCACGACGATGGTGACGCCTTCCGCCGCCAGATCAGCCAGCAAACGCATGATCAGGGACTGGTTGTGCCAATCGAGCGCCGCCGTGGGTTCGTCCAGCACCAGGATGTCGGCTTCGGCGGCGAGCGCCCTGGCCATCAGCGTCAACTGCCGTTCGCCGCCGGATAAAGTGGAAAAGAGCCGTTGCGCGAGGTGTGCGGCTTCCACGCGCTGCAATGCCGCCATGGCGAGATCGTAGTCACGGCGGCGCGGCGCGCTCATCAGCGAAATGCCGGCGGCGCGTCCGAGGAGCGCCATGTCCAGCGCCGACAGCGGCACGGCAGGGTGAACAGACTGCGGCACATAGCCAATACGGCCCGCATGTTCGACACACCCTTCATGCGCCTGGTTTGCCCCGGCCAGCAAGCGCAGCAGCGTGGATTTGCCGATGCCGTTTGGTCCCAGCACGGCGCACAGATCGCCTTTGGCGAGCGAAAAGGAGACGCCGCGCAAAATCCAGCGCCTTTCCCCCGCCTCCAGACGATGGCCCAGCCCCCGCGCCGACAGGATCGATTCGCTCATCTCATGACCCCATGCCGCGCCCGATGCGGCGCACGAGAAAAGCGAAAAGCGGCGCGCCCAGAAGCGAAGTCAGCACGCCAAGCGGAATCTCCACCGCCGCGACGGTGCGCGACAGGGTATCGACCAGGATCAGATAAGCCGCGCCGCCCGCCATGACGTTGAGCAGGAAATGCCGGTAATCGGCACCGAAAGCCATGCGAATCAAATGCGGCACCACCAGGCCCACCCAGCCGACGATGCCGCAAAGCGCAACGCTCGTGGCGGTAATCAGGCCGACGGCGAAAAGCGCGAGAAAACGCGCCTGCCCAACCCGCACGCCCAGGCCGCGCGCGTCTTCTTCGCCGAGGGCAAGCGCCAGCAATTGAAAGCGCAGGCCGTACAACACGGCGAGGCTGGCACCGATCGGCGCCAGCGCCAGCCAAAGCCGTTCCTGGTTGGCCGTGGCGAGGCTTCCCATCAACCAAAATACGATGGCGGGCAATTGGTTCTGCGGATCGGAGAGCAATTTCACCAGCGATACCCCGGCGGCGAAAACCCCGCTGACGACGATGCCCGCCAACACCAGCAGCACGGCGCTCGCCCCTCTGCCCGCGAGCCAGAAAACGGCAAGTAGCGCCAACATGCCGAAAACCAGCGCGCCGGCGATCAAAGGCAGGCCGTCGCCGACGAGGAGCAGCGCCAGCACGCCGCCGAAGGCCGCGCCGGAAGAGACACCCAGCAACTGCGGTTCGGCGAGCGGGTTCCGGAACAGGCTTTGCAACGCCGCCCCCGCCGCCGCCAGGCCCGCCCCGACGAGAAGCGCGAGCAACATCCTTGGCAGGCGCACCGCTTCGACCACCTTCACCGCCACGGGATCGGCCACAGCTTCATTTCCCGACAAAATGCGCGCCACATCCAGGGGCGAGATGGCATAGCGGCCCACGCTCAAGGAAAGCAGGGCGACGACCGCGAGAAACAGCAATAAACCGAACGTGATCCGCCGGGGATGCAAGGCCCATTTCCTCGCAACGCGCACCGGCCCGCGCAACACGCCGCCTGCCGCCGCGTTCATCGCCCCGCCTTCCCGAACAGGCGCGAATAATGGGCGCTACGGCCATTCGCGGCGATGCGCAATATCTCGTCGATATCCGCGTCGCTCGTCCGGTAACCGTACAAATCCGCATAAGTTTCCGCGATGCGCGCGCGCAAACCGGGCAGTGCGCGTCCGGGGTGGAAAACAGCGTACAGCCACTCCAGCGCCAGAGGCGTTTCCTGACTGGGCGGATCCCACCGGAAACCGCCGCGCGGATAGAGATAGACCCGGTTCTCGCGCACGGCCCGGATACTCTGGAAGCGGCTGTCGCCCTGGAGGCGCGCGGGCGTCAGGCCCGTCTCGAAATTATTGAGCAAGATGATTTCCGGATCCCAGGCGAGAATCTGCTCGATGCCCACCTGCGCGAAACCCGGCAAATCGGCGGCGGGATTGATGCCGCCGGCGCGGCGGATGTCGCCATCCATGCTCGTGCCCTTGCCCGCGACTTGCAGGGCGGACA
>JAIRNL010000012.1 GCA_031258035.1 Azoarcus sp.
CCCCAGTTGGCGATCGACAGGCCGAGGAACGTCCAGTCGACCGCGCTGCAATCGCCCGCGCCCTGGAACAGTTTCGGCAAAAGCTCGGTGAGCGGCAGGCTCTCCACCAGATATTCGAGACCGGGGCCGCATTCCGGGACGCTCGGTGGGTTCCATTGCAGCCAGCTTTGGCGGGCGGCGACGCCGCCTCCGAGCAGGGCGGCGAAGGTGATGAGCGCGCCATGGACGCGCGGGCCGCGGCGGAGCAGGGCGGCGACGAGCGCGATGACGCCCACAACCAGCAGCGCGTAACGCTGCATGATGCACATCGGGCAAGGTTCCAGCCCCTTTGCCTCTTGCAGGTAGAAAACCCCGAAGCACAGTTCGCCGACGCACAGCGCGAACAGAGCCAGGAAGTACGGGCGCCAGGACAGGCGCGAAAGCCATTGCGGAAACGACATGGGGTGAGTCCCGAGGAAAAACCGAGGGGGCATTGTAGGCGAATGTCGCCCGTTTCAGATAACCGCTTTTCCCGATTCTTTCCCCGCCAGGAAATCGCCCAGGCCAGCGGCGGTGAGGATGCCGTGCTCGGTGATGAAGCCGGAGACGAGCGCCGCCGGCGTAATGTCGAACGCCGGATTGGCGGCGCGCGCGCCGTCCGGCGCCAGGCGCAGCCGACGCGGCGCGCCATCGTCGTCGAGGCCGTCGATAGCCAGCACCTCTTCGGCGGCGCGCTCTTCGATGGGGATCGCCCCGCCGTGGGCGACGCCGGCATCGAAACTCGACATGGGCGCGGCGACGTAGAAAGGCACCCCGGCGGCCCGCGCCGCGAGCGCCTTCAGATAGGTGCCGACCTTGTTGGCCGTGTCGCCGTTGGCCGCGATGCGATCCGCGCCGACGATCACCGCATCGACCTCGCCGCGCGCGAGCAGCAGGCCCGCGGCGTTGTCGGCGATGAGGATGTGGCCGATGTCGGCGGCAGCCAGCTCCCACGCGGTCAAGAGGCCCTGGTTGCGCGGGCGGGTTTCGGAGACGAGCACTTCGAGCGCCATGCCCGCGGCCCGGGCGGCGTATATGGGCGCCAGCGCCGTGCCCGTCCCCGGCGTGGCGAGCCGGCCGGCGTTGCAATGGGTCATTACCCGCAGCGGACGCCCGGCGCGGACGGGCGCGGAACGCAGCAGGCCGAGGCCGTGCGCGCCGATGGCTTCGCAGGTGGCGGCCTCTTCAGCCAGGATCGCGGCGGCCTCGCGCCAGGCCGCCGCGCGCCGCGCGCGGGCGGGCAGGGGGCGCAGGCGCGCTTCCATCCGAGCCAGCGCCCAGGCGAGATTCACCGCCGTGGGCCGTGTCGCCCGCAGCACGGCGAGCGCGTGCCCGAGCGCGGCGTCGTCGGCCGCGCCCGTCACGAAAGCGAGGGCGAGGCCGTGGGCGGCGGCGACGCCGATGAGGGGCGCCCCGCGCACCCGCATCGTGGCGATGGCCTCGGCGGCCTCGGCCAGCGTCGTGAGCCGCCGTTCCAGACGCCGCCACGGCAAGGCGCGCTGATCCAGGATGACGACGCCGTCGCCGTCGCGGCGCAGGGGAGAGAAAGGCCGATGAACGGACATGGACGAGGGAAAAACGAAGCAAACCCGGCGGACTGTGCCAGCCAGCGCGCGGCGGCGCAAGCCTCGCCGGGAAGGCAATCGCCCGCCTCCGCCCGCCTTATGGCCCGGCGCAACAGTGATAGACTCCTCCATCTTCCGTTTCGACCGCCGCGACGGCCCCTGGCGTGATCCTCAAACTGCTTCTGCTCGTCCTGCTCGTTTTCCTGCTCATCAGTTTCGGCGTACTGGGGCTCGTGCTGCGCGGCCTCTTCGGCATCCTCTACAGCCTGCGAGGCGGCGGAAACCGTCCCCGCGCCGAGGGCGACGCCGCCGCCGCGCCGCACCGTGGGCCGCGCTTCGGCATGCGCTCCCGACAAGCGGCCCGGGCCGAAAACATGCTGCCCTGCGCCGTGTGCGGCGTACACGTCCCCGAAAGCGAAGGCGTATACATGGCGGGCGAATTCTTCTGCTGCGACGCGCACCGTCGGCTGCGCGAAGAAACCGCCGGCAAATGAAAGCGATGCCGACAGAGGCGGACAACGACCCCGCGCGACACAAGGCGCTACGCTACTTCAACCTGTTCCGCCTCATCATCGCCGGCCTCTTCCTGGTCGCCGGCACGCGGCTCGGGCTGGGGTTCGAGGCGCCGCGGCTCTTCTGGGCCACGGCGCTCGCCTATGTCCTGATCGTCCTCGCCCTCGGCTTTCCGGACGCGGAGCGGCGCATCGGCTTCGCCCGCCTGATGGCGATCCAGAGCTTCGGCGACATCGCCATCCTGAGCATCGCCATGTGGACGAGCGGCGGCTACAGCAGCGGCATCCCCGTGCTGATGATGATCGTGCTCGCCGGCGCCGGGCTGGTGACAGAAGGGCGGGTCGTCCTGCTCATGGCCTCGCTGGCGACCATCGCCGTGCTCCTCGAAAACGGCCTGCGTTCCCTGGCCACCAGCGGGCCGGCGGCGGGAGACTTCTTCCGGGTGGCGCTCACCTGCGCCTCCTTCTTCGGCATCGCCATCGTGGCCCGCCTGCTGGCGCAGCGCGCCCTGGCCAATGCCTCGCTCGCCGCCGCGCGCGGGCTGGAGCTGGCGCGCCAGGAAGCGATCAACGCCTACATCATCCGCGACATGCACGACGCCATCATCGTCCTGCGCGCCGACGGCACCGTCCGCCAGGCCAACCCTTCCGCCCGCGCCCTGCTCGGCCAGGCGCGGATCGAAGGCCGCCCGCTCGCCGACATCGACGCCGCCCTCGCCGACCACTGCCGCCGCGCTGGCGCCGACGAATTCGGCCAGATGATCACCCTGGGACAAGCCCGCCGGCTGCTGCGCTGCCGGGTGACCGGTGGCGGCAGCCACATCGGGGGCGACAGGCTGATCTATCTCACCGACCTGGAAGACATCCAGCGCCACATGCAACAAAGCAAGCTGGCTTCGCTCGGCCGCCTCACCGCCAGCATGGCGCACGAAATCCGCAATCCGCTCTCGGCGGTGGCGCAGGCGGCCGAACTGCTGTACGGGGAAAAACGCGCCGACATGCAGGCGAGGCTCGCGCGCATCATCAACGACAACGCCAAACGCATCGAACGCATGATCCGTGGCGTGCTCGCGCTCGGGCGGCGGGAAAGGACACAACCCGAGGCGCTGCCGCTGGCCGAATTCGTCGCGGAACTGTTCGATGCGGCAAGCCTGGGCGGCGAGGGCGAACGGGCGATCTTCCGCGCCGACATCGCCCCCGGCCTCACCCTGGGCATCGACCGCGCCCACCTGCACCAGATACTCGACAACCTGCTCACCAACGCCCGCCGCTATTGCAGCGGCGCGCCCGGCGCGATCCGGGTCGGCGCCGAAAACACCGGCGAAGGGCAAGTCAGCGTACACGTGCGCGACGACGGCCCAGGCGTCGACGCGCAGGCGCGCGCCCACCTCTTCGAGCCGTTTTTCACCTCCCATCCCAAAGGCACCGGACTCGGCCTCTACATCGCCCGCGAACTGGCTGAAGCCAACGGCTTCACCCTCGAACTGCTGGACGACGACCCCGCCGCGCCCGGCGCCCATTTCGTACTGACCGGACGCAGTCTGCCATGAGCTTTTCCAACCGCCGCAGCCAGACCGCCGCCAGCGACATCCTTGTCGTCGACGACGAAGAAGACATCCGCGAACTCCTGGAACTCTCCCTGCTGCGCATGGGCCTGGGCGCGGACACCGCCGGCTCGCTCGCCGAAGCGCGCGAACGGATCGCGCGCGGCAACTACCGCCTGTGCCTGACCGACATGCGCCTGCCCGATGGCGACGGGCTGGAACTGGTCGAACACATCCAACGCCACCATCCCGAGCTGCCGGTGGCGGTCATCACCGCCTTCGGCAGCATCGAGACCGCGATCCGCGCCCTCAAGCTCGGCGCCTTCGACTTCGTCACCAAACCGATCGAACTCGCCGTGCTGCGCGGCCTGGTACGGCACGCCCTCGAACTGAAAACGCCGCCCGCCACGATCAAGGCCTGCGCGCGCGACCTGATCGGACATGCGCCCGCCATGGCGCAACTGCGCGCCCAGATCGAAAAACTCGCCCGCAACCAGGCCCCGATCTTCATCCACGGCGAATCCGGCACCGGCAAGGAAGTCGTCGCCCGCCTGATCCACGGTCTCGGCGCGCGCGCCGCCGCCCCCTTCGTGCCCGTCAACTGCGGCGCGATTCCGCCGGATCTCATGGAAAGCGAATTCTTCGGCTACCTCAAGGGCAGCTTCTCGGGCGCGACGACCGACAAAAGCGGTCTCTTCCAGGCAGCCAGCGGCGGCACCCTTTTTCTCGACGAAGTTGCCGACCTGCCGCTTTCCATGCAAGTAAAGCTGCTGCGCGCCATCCAGGAATGCGCGGTGCGCCCGGTGGGCGCGCAGGCCGAAGAAGCGGTCGATGTGCGCATCCTCTCGGCCTCGCACCGCGACCTGGGAAAGCTGGTGGCGGAAAACCGCTTCCGGCAAGACCTCTACTTTCGCATCAACGTCATCGCCCTGCGGGTACCGCCGCTGCGCGAACGCCTGGAAGACATCCCCGACCTGGCCGCGCACGTCCTCGCGCGCCTGGCCGAGCGCGACGGCGGCCCGCGCCGCGCCCTCTCATCCGAGGCGCTGGCTGCCCTGCGGCAATACCCTTTCCCCGGCAACGTGCGCGAACTCGAAAACCTGCTGGAGCGCGCCTGCGCGCTGTGCGAAAGAGAGACGATCGGCGTGGACGACCTCGGCCTGCGCCTTGCCG
>JAIRNL010000099.1 GCA_031258035.1 Azoarcus sp.
GGCCAATCGACGCGAGAGAGCATGTCGATGTGGTAATGATCTTCCGGGATGATCGGCCCGGCGGTGTTGAAGAAGCGTTCCATGCGGATTCCCTTCGGCGTCGCGGCAGGATGGGGAAAACATTCTACTGGATCGGGGCGGGAGTCATGCTCCGCGTCAATCCAGACGACATTGAAAGGGCGCTGGATGCGTTCAGCGCGACCGCATGCTTCCGGCGACGATCGCGTATTCAAACAGTCGGCATTCCAGCGCCCCATTGAACAGCGGCTTGCGCCGGCTGGCTTTGAGGCCGATGGCCCTGGGCAGATTCATGTCGGCGGAGAGCAGATAGCAGCGCCAGCCGGCCCAGTGCTTTTTCAGCGCATCGCCGAGGCGGGGATAGAACGCGGCAAGCGCCTCCGCCTCGCCCAGCCGCACGCCGTAAGGCGGGTTGGCGACCATCACCCCGCCCGGCGCGGACGGCGCGAGTTCGAGCACATCGGCGCGCTCGAGGCTCACACAGGCTTCCAGACCGGCGGCGGCCAGATTTTCGCGCGCCCGCCGTATCTGGCTGCCGGCGATGTCCGAACCACGGATGGGCAATGGCCGCGCCGGTTGCCGACGCGCCTGGGCCGCCTCGCGGATGGCGACCCAGGCATCGGCCTCGAAACCGCGCAGGCGCTCGAAGGCGAATCCTCGCCCCAGCCCCGGCGCGATGTCGAGCGCCATCTGCGCCGCCTCGGCGAGAAAAGTGCCGCTGCCGCACATCGAATCGTGCAACGGCTCATCCGTTCGCCAGCCGGAGAGCATCAGGATGCCGGCGGCGAGATTTTCCTTGAGCGGCGCTTCCACCGTGCCCGGCTTGAAACCGCGCTTGTAGAGCGGCTCGCCCGAAGTGTCGAGATAAAGCGTGACCGCGTCGCGGTCCAGGAAGACGTGGATGCGCACCATCGGCTGCGCCGTGTCGACGCTGGGGCGGCTGCCGCGCACGGCGCGGAAATGGTCGCACACGGCATCCTTGACCTTCAGGGTGACGAATTCCAGGCTCTTCAAAGGCGACTGGCGCGCGGTGACGAAAACGCGAATCGTGTCCGTCGGCGTGAACCATTTCGCCCAGGTCAGGCCGTGCGCGAGCCTGTAGATATCGGCCTCGTTCCGGTAGCGCCCCTGCCCGACGCGCCACAGCACACGGGTAGCGAGGCGGCTTTCGAGGTTGGCCCGCCAGCATGCCGTCCAATCCCCCGACCATTCCACGCCGCCGGGCATCGGACGGGGGTCGATGGCGCCGAAGGCGCGCAGTTCGTCGGCGAGCAGTGCTTCAAGACCGCGCGGCGTCGGAGAAAAGAAAATCCCGCTCATGGCCGCGCTCAAAACGGCTTCGCCACGACCAGAGCCAGCACCGCGAGCAGCGCCAGCACCGGCATTTCGTTGAACACCCGATACCATACATGCGTGCGGCGATTGCGCCCGGCGGCGAAATCGCGCAGCAGGCGGCCGCAATAGAAGTGATAACCGGCAAGCCCCGCCACCAGCGCCGTCTTGGCGTGCAACCAGCCGCCGCTGAACATCCCGGGAAAGAAAATCCACAACCCCAGCCCGAAAGCGATGGCAAGGACGCCGATGGGCGTCATGAAACGGTAGAGCTTCGCTTCCATCAATCCCAGGCGCTCGCGGGTAGCCGCATCTTCGGCCATGGCGTGGTTGACGAAAATGCGCGGCAGGTAGAAAAGCCCGGCGAACCAGCTGATGACGAAAAAAATATGCAGGATCTTGAGGATGCTGTAGAAAAAAAACATGACTGTCCCTGGAAGAGAACATGTGCGGGAACGGCAAAGGCCGCAACGGGCGCGGCGCGAAAGGTGAGATTGTATCGTCCCCCTCCCGCGGAGTCGCCCGCGCCGCCCCGATTTCGCGCGCGCCGCGAAAATTCGCCGGGAAGCGCCCGCGGAACGAAAAGGAGGCTTTGTTCTATACTTGCCCACGGCCTCGCGTCCACCAACCCTGCCCCCCGACCCGGAGCGCCGCCCGCGGGCGGCGTTTTCTTTTCATTTGATCCGCGACACATCTGACCCGCGACGACATCATGACCGCAAGACACAACGCATCCCCCCCGCCCGCCAAAACCTGGTCGGGACGTTTCAGCGAGCCGGTGGCGGAACTCGTCAAACGCTATACCGCATCGGTACCCTTCGACCGCCGCATGGCGGCGCAGGACATCCGGGGCTCGCTTGCCCATGCCAGGATGCTCGCCCGCCAGGGCATCATCGCCGCCGCCGACCTTGCCGACATCGAGCGCGGCATGGCGCAGATCGAAAGCGAAATCGCGCGCGGCGAATTCGCCTGGAACCTCGACGACGAAGACGTCCACCTCAACATCGAAAAACGGCTGACCGCGCTCGTCGGCGACGCGGGCAAACGCCTGCACACCGGCCGCAGCCGCAACGACCAGGTCGCCACCGACATCCGCCTCTGGCTCCGGGACGCCATCGACCAGATCCTCGCCCTGCTCGCCGGCTTCCAGCGCGGGCTGCTCGACGTCGCCGAAGCGCACGCCGCCACGCCGATGCCCGGCTTCACCCATCTCCAGGTCGCGCAACCGGTGACATTCGGCCACCACCTGCTCGCCTACTGCGAGATGGCCCGGCGCGACGCCGAACGCTTCGCCGACTGCCGCCGGCGCACGAACCACCTGCCGCTGGGCGCGGCGGCGCTTGCCGGCACCACCTACCCCATCGACCGCGAATCCGTCGCGCGGGAACTGGGATTTGAAGAAATCTGCCGCAACTCGCTCGACGCGGTGAGCGACCGCGATTTCGCCATCGAATTCTGTGCCGCGGGCGCGCTGCTGATGACGCACCTTTCGCGCCTGTCGGAAGAACTCATCCTGTGGATGAGTCCGCGCGTCGGCTTCATCGACCTCGCCGACCGCTTCTGTACCGGTTCCTCGATCATGCCGCAGAAAAAAAACCCCGACGTGCCCGAACTCGTGCGCGGCAAGACCGGGCGCATCAACGGCCACCTCGTCGCCCTCCTCACCCTGATGAAAAGCCAACCGCTCGCCTACAACAAAGACAACCAGGAAGACAAAGAACCCCTGTTCGACACCGCCGACACGGTGATCGACACCCTGCGCATCTATACCGACATGATTACCGGCATCCGGGTCAGGGCCGACAACATGCGCGCGGCGCTGGCTCAAGGCCATGCCACCGCCACCGACCTCGCCGACTACCTGGTGAAAAAAGGGCTGCCTTTCCGCGACGCCCACGAAGCCGTGGCCCTGGCCGTGCGCGAAGCCGAAGCGCGCGGGCACGACCTCTCCCGCTTCGACCTCGACGAACTGAGGGCGGCGCTGGGCGAAGTTCCCGGCGCCGCCGAACGGCTCGACGCCGACGTACTCGCGGCACTGACCATCGAAGGCTCGCTTGCCGCGCGCGCCCACCCCGGCGGCACCGCCCCGACGGCGGTACGCGCCGCCATCGCCCGCGCCCGCGCCGCCCTCGAAAAAGAAACATAAATACCATGGCGCTGCCGGAACGGATCGGCAAATACGAAATACGCCGCCTGCTCGGCGCCGGCGCGACAAGCAGCGTCTACCTTGCCTGGGACGCCTTCCACCAGCGCGACGTCGCCCTCAAGCAGCTCGACCCCGCCTACTTCCGCAACCCGCAGCGCGGCCGTCTCTTCCGCCAGCTTTTCCTCAACGAAGCGGCGCTGGCCGGCAAACTCGCCCACCCTCACATCGTGCAAATCCACGACGCCGTCGTCGACGAAAAAGACGCCTACGTCGTCATGGAATACGTCCCCGGCGGCACCCTCGAACCGCTGGCCCGGCCCGGCGGACTCGCCCCGTTCGGGCGCGTGATCGAAATCGTCTTCAAATGCACGCGGGCGCTCGACTACGCCTTCCACAAAGGCATCACCCACCGCGACATCAAACCGGCCAACATCCTCCTTGCCACGCCTCGCGGCAGCGACATCCGCATCTCGGACTTCGGCGCCGCCCTCCAGGCGGCGAGCGAAGCCACCCAGATCGCCAACCTCGGCTCGCCCGCCTACATGTCGCCGCAGCAAGTCCGCGAAATACCGCCCGACCACCGCGCCGACATCTACTCGCTCGGCGTCGTGATGTACCAACTTCTCACCGGGCGCCTGCCGTTCGAGACCGACAACAGCTACAACCTCGTCTATCGCATCGTCCACGAACTGCCGCCGCCGGTCACCGCATACCGCCCGGACATCCCCGAGGCGCTCGATATCATCGTGCGCCGCGCCATGGACAAAGACATCGAGCGCCGCTACCAGCGCTGGGCCGAGTTCTCGCACGATCTCACCCTCGCGTTCCGCAACGGCGCGCTCGAACCCGACCGCGAGGCGCTCTCCGACGCCCGCAAATTCCAGATCCTGCGCGGCATTGCCTTTTTCCGCGAATTCTCCGATGCCGAACTGTGGGAAACCATCGCCTTCTCGCAATGGGACCAGATCCAGCCGGGCACCGTCATCTTCAAGGAAGGCGAGCGCGGCGACCACTTCTGCTTCCTCGCCGAAGGCGAAGCCCGGGCCAAACGCAACGGCATCCTGCTCGGCCTCTTCACCCCCGGCGACTGCTTCGG
>JAIRNL010000123.1 GCA_031258035.1 Azoarcus sp.
GACGGTCAGTTTGCCCCGACGCAGTTTTTCCGCGGGAAAGAGCGGCAAATAGCATTCGTAGCCCTGCCGTTCGAGGTTTTCCAGCGCGTGTTTTTCCAGCCGGGGTTTGGTGTGGATGAGATACCAATGCATCGACATGTTTGTTCTTTGTTGGAATTTATTTTCAGGACATTATAGGCCGAAGCGGGATAAGAGATTCTCCGTTGGGAGGAAGGTGCGTTTCAGACTCCCTGCTTGAGACTGGCTGCGATGAAGTCGTCGAGTTCGCCATCAAGCACCGCCTGGGTGTTGCCGACTTCGTGGTTGGTGCGCAAGTCCTTGATCCGCGACTGGTCGAGTACGTAGGAGCGGATCTGGTGCCCCCAGCCGATGTCGGATTTGGCGTCTTCGAGTTTTTGCTGTTCGGCCTGACGCTTGCGCAGTTCCAGCTCGTAGAGGCGGGCGCGCAGCATTTTCATGGCCTCGTCCTTGTTGCGGTGTTGGGAACGGTCGTTCTGGCACTGCACCACGGTGTTGGTCGGGACGTGGGTGATGCGCACCGCCGAGTCGGTTTTGTTGATGTGTTGCCCGCCCGCGCCGGAGGCGCGGAAGGTGTCGATGCGCAGGTCGGCGGGGTTGATGTCGATTTCGATCGAGTCGTCGACTTCCGGATAGACGAATATCGAGCTGAAGCTGGTGTGCCGCCGCGCGTTGGCGTCGAACGGCGATTTGCGCACCAGGCGATGGATGCCGGTTTCGGTGCGCAGGTAGCCGTAGGCGTATTCGCCGCTCACTTTGATCGTGCAGTTCTTGATGCCGGCCACTTCGCCTTCGGTTTCTTCGAGCAGTTCGACGGCAAAGCCTTTTTTTTCCGCATAGCGCAGGTACATGCGCTCCAGCATGCCCGCCCAGTCCTGCGCTTCGGTGCCGCCCGCGCCGGACTGGATTTCGACGAAGCAGTTCGCCGGGTCCATCGGGTGCGCGAACATGCGGCGGAATTCGAGTTTTTCGATGCTTGCAGCCAGTTCGTCGAGATCGCTTTCGAGGGCCACGAAGGTGTCGTCATCGTCTTCGGCCTGGGCGAGTTCGAAAAGCTCTTTCAGGTTGCGCGCTTCGGCGCCGACGGATTCGAGGGTGAGGACGATGTCTTCGAGCTGGCGTTTTTCACGGCCGAGATCCTGCGCGCGCGCGGCATCGTTCCATGCCGCCGGGTCTTCGAGGGCGCGGTTGATTTCTTCGAGTTTCGATGCCTTGGCATCGAAGTCAAAGATACCTCCGCAATTCGCGCCCGCGCGCGGCAAGGTCGGCGAGGCGTTCGGCGATGGCGTTCTGGCGTTCTGCTTCCATGGGAGACTCCGATAGTGTGCGAGAAAGTCTCGCATTGTACCGGCAGGCGACGGGCAGGGGAGGGGGGCGCGCCCAGGCTCGTGACCGGCTGCCTGGATGGCCGCTGTGGGTCAATGGCGAAGCGCAACCCAGTCTTCCGGCAACTGGAGAAGGCGTGTTGCGATGCAACAACAGATGGGCAGCCGGGCGTGTCGTTTCGTTGACGGGTGCCTGTACGCTCTGGAAAATTGCGATTTGTGCGTCGCAACAAAAGCGCGGCGCTTTTTTCTACGGGAGTAAAGGCCATGAACACGGAAACACGCAGAACGCTGCAAAGTCACCGCGGCAGTGTGGATGTCCTCGCGCATCGCAGGGCGATGATCATCGAGAAGGCGCGGGAAAGCGTGCGCCTGTCGCACCAGCGGATGCGCAGTCGGGCGCGCAGGTTGCGCGCTTGAATGGCGAGCTGTTTTTTCATTGCCCGCGCAGGAAGAAACGGTCGAGTTCAGCCAGGCTGAATTGCGTCCAGGTCGGGCGCCCGTGATTGCACTGGTCGGCGCGCTCGCTTGCTTCCATGTCGCGCAAAAGGGCGTTCATTTCCGGCGTGGTGAGTTGTCGGTGGGCGCGAACCGCGCCGTGGCAGGCCATGGTGGCGAGCAATTCGTTGCGACGCAGGGTCGTGACTTCCGATGCCGGATACTCGTGCAATTCTTCCAGTAGTTCGTGCAACAGATCCGCGATCGCCGCGTTGGCGAGGAGCGCGGGCACGCTGCGCACGACGAGCTCGTATGGGCCGGCGGCGGAGACCTCGAAGCCCATGCGCAGCAGCACTTCGGCGCAGGATTCCGCCGTCGCCATCTCCACCTGGCTGGCTGGGAATACCGCCGGAATCAGGAGGCGCTGCACCGAGGGCGTGCCATCGAACACGATTTTGAGTTTTTCATAAAGGATGCGTTCGTGGGCGGCGTGCATGTCGACCAGCACGAGGCCGCGCGCGTTCTGAGCCAGGATGTAGACGCCGTGCAATTGGGCGAGCGCATAGCCGAGCGGCGCGCTACCGTCGGTGTTGGCGGGGGGCTGATTCGTCTGCGGCGCGGCGGCGCTGTCCGTGTTTGCTGCGGCGGCGCCTTGTGCGCGGGCGCGGTTGGCGAAGTCGAAATAGGCTTGTTGGGCCGAATCCATGGCCGCCCGGCCGGGCGCTGCCGGCGGATGGCGGATGGGCAGGGAATAGCGGTTCGCGCCGGTATCGGCGTGGGGGGGGAGGGCAGCGGCGGTTGCGGGAAAATCCGCCGTCGGCGTTTCCCCGCGCCCCGCGCCTGATTCAGCCAGCGCGCGATTCAGGGCGTGGAATATGAACTGATGTACGGCATGTGCGTCCCGAAAGCGGACTTCGGTCTTGGCGGGGTGCACATTGACGTCTACGCCTGTCGGGTCGATTTCGAGAAAGAGCGCGTAGGCCGGAAAGCGGCTGCCGTGCAGGATGTCGGCGTAAGCCTGCGCGATGGCGTGCGACAGCAGTTTGTCGCGGACGTGGCGGCCATTCACGAAAAAATATTGTGCATCGCGCCGGTTGCGGGCGCAGGCGGGCAGGCTGGCGAAGCCGGTGAGGCATAGCGCGCCTTCGGCGTGGATTTCGCGCGCCTGGGCGAGAAAGTCGTCACCCATCAACGCGGCGATGCGCGCCCGCGCTTCGCCAGCGGGCAGGCGGCGGATGGCGCGGCCGTTGTGGGAGAGCTGCATGCCGACGTCGGGCCGGGCGAGCGCGATGCGGCGGAAGGCTTCGTCGCAGTGGGCGTATTCGGTCGCTTCGCTCTTGAGGAATTTGCGCCGCGCCGGGGTGTTGTAATAAAGATCGGCGATGTCGATCACGGTGCCGCGGTTGAGGGCGGCGGGGGCCGGTTCGCGGTTCGCGCCTTCGACCTGCCAGGCGTGCGCGTCGCCTTCGGCGCGGCTGGTGAGCGTGGTGCGCGCCACGGCGGCGATGGCAGCCAGCGCCTCGCCGCGAAAACCCATGGTGCCAACCCGTTCGAGGTCGTCGAGACTGGCGATTTTGCTGGTGGCGTGCCGCTCCAGCGCGAGCGCGAGTTCGTCGCGCACGATGCCGCGCCCGTCGTCGGCGACGCGGATGCGGCGCACGCCGCCTTCTTCCAGTTGCACGTCGATGGCGCGCGCGCCGGCATCGAGCGCGTTTTCCAGCACTTCCTTGAGCACCGAGGCCGGACGCTCGACGACTTCGCCCGCGGCGATCTGGTTGATGAGCAGTTCGGGGAGTCGGTGGATGGCGGCCATGACGCGGCGGCTCCGGGGGCGTTTCAGAGCGCCTCGGCGGCGTAATCAGCCAGCCGCGAGCGTTCGCCGCGTTGCAGGGTGATGTGCCCGGAGTGCTTCCAGCCCTTGAAGCGATCGACGACGAAGGAGAGGCCCGACGAGCCTTCGGTGAGGTAGGGCGTGTCGATCTGGGCGATGTTGCCGAGGCACACGACCTTGGTGCCGGGGCCGGCGCGGGTGATGAGGGTCTTCATCTGTTTCGGTGTGAGGTTCTGCGCTTCGTCGATGATGAGGAATTTCTGGATGAAGGTGCGCCCGCGCATGAAGTTGAGGCTTTTGATCTTGATGCGGCTGCGCACGAGGTCGACCGCCGCGGCGCGTCCCCATTGTCCGCCTTCGCCGACGCTGCCGTTGAGCACGTCGAGATTGTCTTCGAGCGCCCCCATCCACGGGGCCATTTTTTCTTCTTCGGAGCCGGGCAGGAAGCCGATATCCTCGCCCACCGGCACGGTGACGCGGGTCATGATGATTTCGGAATAGCGTCGCGCTTCCAGCACCTGCGTCAACCCGGCGGCGAGCGTGAGCAGCGTCTTGCCGGTGCCGGCCTGGCCGAGCAGGGTGACGAAGTCGATTTCCGGGTTCATCAGCAGGTTGAGGGCAAAGTTCTGCTCGCGGTTGCGCGCCGTGATGCCCCAGACGTTATTCTTGTCGTGGCGGTAATCGACCAGGGTTTCGAGGACGGCGGTGCGCCCGGCCTGTTCGCGTACCCAGGCCTCGAAAGGGCGTTCGCCTTCCTGATGGACGAATTCGTTGAGCAACAACCGGCTGGCCAGTGGCCCGGTGACGCGGTAGGCGGTGCGCCCCTCGGTTTTCCACGATTCCATGCCCGCGGCGTGGACTTCCCAGAAATCGCCGGGCAGTTCGCTGGCGCCGGTGTAGAGAAGCTCGCTGTCTTCCAGCACCTTGTCGTTGAAGTAATCCTGTGCAGCCAGTCCCAGGGCGCGGGCCTTGATCCGCATGTTGATGTCCTTGGACACCAGGATTACCGCGCGTCCGGGTTCGCGGCGGGCAAGGAACATCAGTACCGAAAGAATCTGGTTGTCGCTCTTCGCGGTGGGCAGCCCCGGCGGCAGGTCGGTGTTGATCGCTTCGGTTTGCAGGAAAAGCCGCCCGCGCGCCAGGCCGTGCGAGGGGGTATCGAGCGCGATGCCGGCGTCGATGCCGTCGGGCACGGCGGAGATGATTTCGTCCAGGCTGCGGCTGGCCTGGCGGGCATTGCGCGCGACTTCCGACAAGCCTTTCTTGTTGTTGTCGAGTTCTTCCAGCGTGACGATGGGAATGTAAACATCATGTTCTTCAAAACGGAACAGACTCGTGGGATCGTGCATGAGCACGTTGGTATCGAGGATGAAAAGTTTGATTTGCGGCGCGGGGGAAGGGGTTTTCGTTTTGTGGGTCGTGGGCATCATGGGTTCTCAATGGTTTGGGCGAAATCGGCGTGCTGGATCGGATCGGGCGGTGATGCCGGCTTTCCGTAGGGTCAGAGCGTGCGCACGAAGGCGAGCACTTCTGCGGCATGGCCGGGCACTTTCACGCCGCGCCAGGCGCGGGCGAGTTTGCCGTCGGCGGCAAAGACGAAGGTGCTGCGCTCGATGCCGCGCACCTGTTTGCCGTACATCTTCTTGAGCTTGATGACGCCGAAGCTCTCGCAGGCGGCCTCGTCGGTGTCGGAGAGCAGCTCGAAGGGCAGCCCGAGCCTGGTCTTGAAGTTTTCATGCGATTTCAGGCTGTCGCGCGAGATGCCGAAGACCGCGCATCCGGCGGCGGCGAAATCGGCATGTAACGCACCGAAATCGCGCGTCTCGGTGGTGCAGCCGGGGGTATTGTCCCTGGGGTAGAAATAGAGCACGAGTTTCCTGCCGCGCAGATCAGCCAGGTTTACGTGCGTGCCGTCCGTGGCGGGCAGAGCGAGGTCGGGGAGGACGGCGTTGGGCGTCGGGTCGGTCATGGGATCATCCTGTCGTCGGGAGCGGGAGAAACTGGAGCGTAGCGGAGGGAGCCGGGCGGGGCAATCCCGCTTCGGCGTTCAGTCGAGAATCAACGCCGCCGCCACGTCGCGGCCTTCGAGGGCGAGGATGTTGTAGGTACGGCAGGCGGCGGGGACATCCATCGTCTCCAACGCAATGCCGGCCTCGGCAAGCGGGCGCAGCAGCGCGGGGGCGGGAAAACGCTGGCTGCCGCCGGTGCCGAGCAGCACGATCCGTGGCCCGAGCGCGGCGACGGCGGCGAAATCGGCGGCGTCCAGATGCTCGAACCCGTTTGCCGTCCAGGCGGAAACGATGCGGTCGGGCATGACGAGGAGCTTGCCTTCGTGGCGGGCGCCGTTGATGGTGACGTGGCCCGTGCCGTGGCTGGTGAACAGGTTGAGGCCGGGAGATCGGTCGACATGGAGTTTCATGGCGCGTTTATGTCACTTCTCGCGTTTTTGCGCAATGCGGCAGCGGCCTCGAACGGTTGAGCCTGGGGGCCGGGTAGCAATCGTTTGGGGCACGGCGCGCGCCGAAAATAAAGGTTGCCGCGATCACGGGCAGCGCGCAGGCTGCGCCCAAGCAGAAAAAATGGCAGCCTGCTGTAATCCGGCAAGGGGGTCAGGCATGAACGGCTTGCGCCACGAGTTTCACGCCCAGCGCCGCGCAGACGCGGGAAACCGTCTCGAAACGCGGCTGGCTTCCCGGACGCAATGCCTTGTAGAGCGCCTCGCGGCTAAGGCCGGACGCCTTGGCGATCTCCGTCATGCCGCGCGCGCGGGCAATGTCGCCGAGCGCCGCCGCCAGCAGCGCCGCGTCGTTTTCTTCCAGGATCGCATCCAGATAAGCAGCGATGTCTTCCTCGTTCGTCAGGTGCTCGGAAGGATCGAATTCCGGCAGGTCGCACACCTTGATTTTCTTGCGCGTTGTCATTTCTCGTCCTCCGTGAGATGGGCGGCGACTTCCTTGGCCTTGGCGATGTCGGCGGCCTGCGTGGTCTTGGAGCCGCCGCCCAGCATCACGATGATCGTCTGGCCGCGTTGGGTGAAATACATCCGCCATCCGGCCCCCAGGTGTCCCTCAATTCGGAGACGCCTGCGCCGATTGGCTTGACATCACCGAAATTGCCCATCGACGCCTTTCTCAGCCGCGCGGACAGGCGTTGCTTGACCGTCCTGTCACGGAGGCTGGAAAACCAAGCGCTGAATTCAGGGAGGTATCGAATGGAGAACATGAGGGCAATTGTAATCGAACGAATACAAAGATGTCGAGACGGTCACGTTTTGGTCACACAGGGACGGTGAAGAAAAAACACCGCCCAGGCTGGCGGTGTTGAATAGTTGAATCATGGTGTTTTTTGGTGGGCCCCCTGGGAGTCGAACCCAGCACCAACGGATTATGAGTCCGCTGCTCTAACCTGGCATGAGCTAGAGGCCCGAAAAAGGCCGCGCCTCAGGCGTCGCTGTCGAGAAAGCTGCGCAGTTTCTCGGAGCGGCTCGGGTGGCGCAGTTTACGCAATGCCTTGGCCTCGATCTGGCGGATGCGTTCGCGGGTGACGTCGAACTGCTTGCCGACTTCTTCCAGGGTATGGTCGGTGTTCATCTCGATGCCGAAACGCATGCGCAGCACCTTGGCTTCGCGCGGCGTGAGGGAGTCGAGCACCTCGGCGGTGGCGTCGCGCAGGCCGGCGTAGGTGGCGGCCTCGGCGGGCGCCAGCGTGGCGGTGTCTTCGATGAAATCGCCAAGGTGGGAGTCGTCGTCGTCACCGATCGGCGTCTCCATGGAGATGGGCTCCTTGGAGATTTTCATGATCTTGCGGATTTTCTCCTCGGGCATCTCCATGCGCTCTGCCAGGGTGGCCGGATCGGGTTCCTGCCCGGTTTCCTGGAGAATCTGGCGGCTGATGCGGTTCATCTTGTTGATGGTTTCGATCATGTGCACCGGAATGCGGATGGTGCGCGCCTGATCCGCGATCGAGCGGGTGATGGCCTGGCGAATCCACCACGTGGCATAGGTGGAAAACTTGTAGCCGCGACGGTATTCGAATTTGTCGACCGCTTTCATCAGGCCGATGTTGCCTTCCTGGATGAGATCGAGGAATTGCAGGCCACGGTTGGTGTATTTCTTGGCGATGGAGATGACCAGCCGCAGGTTGGCTTCGGTCATTTCGCGCTTGGCGCGGCGCATCTTGGCTTCGCCCGTGGACATCTGGCGGTTGATGTCCTTGAGTTCCTTGAGCGGAATGCCGATTCTTTCCTGCAATTCGATCAGCTTCTGCTGTTCCTCGAAGATGGCGGGGTGGGCGCGTCCGAGGGCAAAGGCGTAGGGTTTGCTCAGGGCGATTTCGCCGGGCAGCCAGCCGAGGTCGGTTTCGTGGCCGGGGAAGGATTTGATGAAGTGCTGGCGCGGCATGCCGGCGCGTTCGACGCACAGGCTCAGGATCTGGCGTTCGTGGCCGCGCACTTTGTCGACCGTCTGGCGCACGGAGTCGCACAGGCGCTCGATCGCCTTGGCGGTGAAGCGGATGGTGAGCAGTTCGTCGGAAATGGCCTGCTGGTGCTTGAGGTAGGTCTTGTTTTGCGAACCGCTCCTGCCGAGCGCCTTCATCATCTTTTTGTAGTAGTCGCGGATGATTTCAAAGCGGGCGAGGGCGTCCGCCTTGAGCTGAGCCAGCGAGGCGGCGGTGGCGGCGGCTTCGCCGTCTTCGTCCTCGTCGCTGTTTTCGCTGTTTTCGCTGTCGTCGCCTGCCTCGTCGGTTTCTTCTTCGTTGCTGGCTGCGTCGGTTTTTTCGGCTTCTTCTTCGCCCGAATCCTGCTCGCTGACACTGGGGTCGATCACCGCGTCGATGATTTCGTCGACCCGCATTTCGTCGCGCGCGACCTTGTCGGCGGTCTCCAGCATTTCGGCGATGGTGGTCGGGCAGGCGGAAATGGCCTGCACCATGTGCTTCAAGCCTTCCTCGATGCGCTTGGCGATTTCGATTTCGCCTTCGCGGGTGAGGAGCTCGACGGTGCCCATCTCGCGCATGTACATGCGCACCGGATCGGTGGTGCGCCCGAACTCGGAGTCGACCGTGGAGAGCGCCTGCTCGGCTTCTTCCTCGGCCACGTCCTCGTCGACCGGGTTGGCGACGCTGTCGATCATGAGCAGGTCTTCGGCCGCGGGCGCGACATCGTAGACCTGGATGCCCAGGCTGTTGAAGGTGGTGATGATGTCTTCGATCTGCTCGGCGTCGGCGACGTCGTCGGGCAGGTGGTCGCTGATTTCGGCGTAGGTCAGGTAGCCGCGCTCCTTGCCGAGCGTAATCAGTGTCTTGAGCTGGGTTCGCCGGACTTCGGCGTCCAGTTGGGCCGCTTCGGGACTCTGGATGATCTGCTGTGCGGCCCTGGCGTCTCTGGTCTTGGCGCTGCGTCCCTTGCCGGGACTGGTCTTGCGGGGCTCCTTGGCTTTTTCGCGTGCCATGGCACTCCTCGGGGGTCGGGAGAATGTGTGAAACAGTAGATTCTACTATGAATGGGGGGGGCTTGTCAGGGCGGCGAGTGTGCTCTTTTCCCGCAACAGTTCATTGAGGCGATGTCGCCCGGCGGGTGAGAGTGCGTTTGCGCGCGCTTGTTCCATGAGCCCGGAAATTTCCTGGGCGACTGCGTCGGTATTGAGCTTGCGCAGGCCATCCTCGAACAGCGTCTCGATCACGGCCGGGTCGAACTCGGTGTCGATGAGTCCGGCGCCGATCCGAGCCAGGGTATCGCCGTGAGGCGTGTCGCGGAAACGCTCGACCAGGGCGCCGAGTCCGCCGACCGGTTCGCCGAGGTCGACCAGGTCGACGATGGCGATCAGGGCGCGTCCTTCGGCGGTGTCGTCCGGAATCAGGCTGAGCGGCAGCCTCGCGGCAAGGGCCGGATACTGGAGGACGAGCCGTAGCAGGGTCGAGGCCGCCGAAGGCGGTGGCCGGCGCATGGGAGATGTGCCCGCGCTCGCGCCGGCGACGTTTCCTTGGGGGCGGTCCGATGCGCGCGGGCGGACGTCCGCGGACGGGATGCCGAAGGCGTGCGCGACTTCGGCCTGGGTGAGATGGCTCATGCCGGCGATGGCCTTGAGCAGTTGCAGGCGCAGGATCGCGGCTGCCGCCGGGATGCGGGTGATGAGCGGCCTGGCTTCGTGCACCAGGCGGGCGCGGCCTTCCGCGCTCGCGGTGTCGCAATCCTGCCCGAGGCTGTCGAGCAGGAAACGCGCCAGCGGGGCGGCGTGCGCCGCGGCTTCGCGCAGGGCGTCAACGCCTTTTTCCCGGATGAACGTGTCGGGGTCGTGCTCGGGAGGCAGGAACAGGAAGGAGAGGGTCACGTCGTCGCGCAAGGCTTCGAGGGCGTTTTCGAGCGCCCGCCATGCGGCGCGACGCCCGGCCGCGTCGCCGTCGAAGCAGAACACGATGCGGTCGGTCTGGCGCAGGAGCGCCTGGATGTGATGCGGCGTGGTCGCGGTGCCGAGGGTTGCCACCGCGTTTTCCATGCCGAACTGGGCGAGCGCGACCACATCCATGTAGCCTTCGACCACGAGGGCGAAACCGGCTTCGCGGATTGCTTTCTGGGCGAGGAAGAGGCCGTAGAGTTCGCGCCCTTTTTCAAATAGCGGCGTCTCGGGCGAGTTCAGGTACTTGGGTTCGCCGCTGTCGAGTATCCGGCCGCCGAAGGCGATGATGCGCCCGCGCCGGTCGTGGATCGGGAACATGATGCGGTGGCGGAAGCGGTCGTAGCGCCGTCCCTGCTCGTTGTCGATGACCATGCCCGCGGTAGACAGCAATTTGTTGTCCCGATAGTCCGGAAAAATCCGTTGCAGGGGGAGCGGGCCGTCCGGCGCGAAACCGATGCCGAAACGTTCGGCGACAGCGTCGGATAGCCCGCGTCGCTTGAGATAGGCAACGGCTTCCGGCGAGCGCCCCAGTGTTTCGCGGTAGAACTTTGCCGCCGTGCTCATGAGTTCGACGAGGCGTTCGTGGCTGTCGTCGCGTCGTCCGGTATTGCGATCGTCGCTGGGCACCTGCATGCCGGCGTCGCGCGCCAGTTCGCGTACCGCCTCGGTGAAGGACAGGCCGCTGTAGGCCATGAGAAAGCCGATGGCGGTGCCATGCACGCCGCAACCGAAGCAGTGGTAGAACTGCTTGGTGGGGCTTACGGAGAACGATGCCGATTTCTCGCCGTGGAAAGGGCAGCGCGCGAAATAGTTGGCGCCGCTTTTCTTGAGCGTCAGGTGACGCCCGATGACGTCGACGATATCGACGCGGGCAAGCAGATCCTGGATGAAGGGCTGGGGAATCATTGGCCGCGAAAAGCATCACGCCGGGCGAGAACCCGATGGGCACTCACCCGGCGTCGTCCGGTCACGGGCGGCGGCGGTTGCCGTCGCCAGAATCGCCGTCGGCGGGGACGGGGTTCAGAACAGTTTGGGCGGCAGCATCTGGCTGCGCAGGCGCTTGTGGTTGCGCTTGACCGCAGCCGCAAGTTTGCGCTTGCGCTCGGCGGTGGGCTTTTCATAGAACTCGCGTGCGCGCAGTTCGGTGAGCACGCCAGTCTTTTCGATTGTGCGCTTGAAGCGACGGATGGCGACCTCGAACGGCTCGTTTTCCTTGACGCGGATACCCGGCATTGCCTGCTTCCCCAAGTGTCTGAAATAGTGAAAGAGGCGGAATATAAGCGAATCTCGGACGGCAGGCAAGGTTTCCCCGCAAATTTTTTTCGTCCCCGGGGTGTGGATGAGTAAAATTCCGCCCTCCCGGATGGGGCAGGATTTTTTGAACCGGAGTCAGTTTCCGCGATGAGAGTATTGGGGATCGAATCGTCTTGCGATGAAACCGGCGTCGCCGTTTATGACAGCCAGGCCGGGCTGCTTGCGCAGGCATTGCATACGCAGGTCGATCTGCACGCCGTCTACGGCGGGGTCGTTCCCGAGCTGGCTTCGCGCGACCACATTCGCCTGTTGCCGGCCCTGATCAGCCAGAGCCTGGGCGAAGCCGGTCTCGCCGTCGCCGATCTCGATGCGATCGGCTATACCGCCGGGCCGGGGCTTGCGGGGGCGCTGCTGGTGGGGGCGAGCGTGGCCGAGGCGATGGCGATGGCCGCGGGAATTCCGGCCTTGCCCGTGCATCATCTCGAAGGCCATCTGCTTTCACCGTTACTCTCCGACGACCCGCCGGCTTTTCCGTTTATCGCGCTCCTGGTCTCGGGTGGGCATACCCAGTTGATGCGGGTGAGCGAGGTGGGATGCTACGAATTGCTTGGCGAGACGCTCGACGACGCCGCCGGAGAGGCTTTCGACAAAACGGCCAAGATACTCGGCCTCGACTACCCGGGCGGGCCGCGCCTGGCGGCGCTCGCCGCGCACGGCGAAACCGGGCGCTTCAGGCTGCCGCGTCCGTTGCTGCATTCCGGTAACCTCGATTTCAGCTTCAGCGGCCTGAAGACGGCGGTGCTCAAGGTCGTTTCGTCGCAAGACTGGCGCGCCGCGCGCCGTGCCGATCTGGCTGCCGATTTCCAGCAGGCCGTGGTCGATGTGTTGACGGCGAAGGCGACGGCGGCGCTTGTGCGAACCGGGATGCGCGCCTTGGTGGTGGCGGGCGGCGTCGGCGCCAATCTGGCTTTGCGGGCCGCGCTTGATGCCGCCGCGGCCCGCCTTGGCGCACGGACGTATTACCCGGCGCCGGCGCTCTGCACCGATAACGGCGTGATGATCGCGTTTGCCGCCGCGCAACGCCTGATGCGGGGGGAAAGGCCGCGGGGCGAGGCCACCATCCAGGTGCGTCCGCGCTGGTTGTTGGCTGGGCTGTCCTGTCCGTGCCCGTCCGGGCGCTGATGGCTCGCGGCGGTTTACCGTTTGCCGCCGCCGACCTTTTCTTCCGTGCCGGACAGGAGCCGTCCGATGTTGGCAGCATGGCGCCAAGTCAGTATTGCGCTGAGTACCAGCACGATTGCCGCGAGCACCGCGCTGCGAGTGACGAGTCCGGCGATGACTGGCGCGACCGCCGCCGCGGTGAGTGCGGCTGCCGACGAATAGCGGCTCGCCAGCACGACCACCAGCCAGACGCCGAGGCAGGCGAGGGCGATGATGGGGTCGATGCCAGCCAGTACGCCGAGGGCGGCGGCAACGCCCTTGCCGCCCTTGAAACGCAGGAAAACGCTGAATACATGACCGACGAAAGCAGCCAGTCCAGCCAGCGCGGCGGCCACGGTGTCGAAGCCGAGCGCGGTTGCGGCCCATACCGCGAGCCAGCCCTTGAAGCAGTCGCCCGCCAGTGTCAGCACGGCGGCGCCTTTGCTGCCGCTGCGCAGGACATTGGTAGCGCCGGGGTTGCCGGAGCCATAGCTGCGCGGGTCCTGGAGTCCGAACAAGGCGCTCGACACGATGGCGAAAGGAACGGAGCCGACAAGGTAAGCCGCCGCGAGCAGCAATATGAAAGACGGGGTGGCCATTGTTTCTCCATGGGATGTGCGCGTCCGGCCACGGACGGCTAGAATTGCCGTGATTTTATTGGGAACCGCGATGAATTTTATCTTTATCGAAGGGCTGCGTGTCGACGCCTGGGTGGGAATTTATTCCCGCGAACGCATCGCGCCCCAGACCATCGAATTCGACCTGAGCTTCGGCATGCCGGAGAGCGCCGCCACCCGTGACAATATTGACGACACAATCGACTATGCCGAGGTGATCGAATATATCCGACGCGAACTCGCGGAGCGCCATTTCAACCTGATCGAGACCCTGGGCGAGTTTGTCGCCGACCTGTTGTGCGGAGAGTTTGCCGCGCCCTGGGCAAGAATACGGGTGGCGAAACTCGGGGTGATGAAAGGGGTGCGGCGGGTTGGGGTGTATATCCAGCGCGGCAAGGCGGGAGATGTTCCCGCCGAAGCGGGGGGGCGGGAGGTGGCGGGAATGCGGGAATGACAGTATGCCGGCGCGCGGCATGAAAATAAAAAAAGCCCGGTTTTCAGGGCTTTTTTATGGTGGTGGAACCCACGGATCAGACTGCGAGTTTATCCAGCGTGCCGCCATTGGCGATGTATTCGATGACCCAGCCCGGCTTGCGGCCATGGCCTGTCCAGCCCTGGCTGGGATTGACCGGATTGCGATATTTGATTGTGCCACCGGAACGGGAAGTTGCCGGGACTTCCGCCGTGCCGCCCGCAACGGCGATAAGTTCGTTGAGGGACAGACCCTGATCGGCAGCCAGTTTCTGTACGCGCTTGATTAGGCGCTGTGTGGCGGAGCCGCGGCGGCGGATTTCAGTTTCGACTTGAGCGCGCAGAGTACGCAGCTCGGGCAGGGGTAGATTTTCAAGGTCTATCATATTGCTCTCCATGAGTTGCCTGGGATTAACGTTACCGAGCGCGCCACTACAATGGCGCCACGGATACGCGATGGATGTTGCCGCTCCAAGGGGCGAACGCAACAGCACGGCACCAAGAATGCCATGCGCCGCATTCTGCCAGTATTTATTTCTGGATGCAAACCTTTTTGTTTTGTGTTGTGAAACTGTGCAATTTCAACGACAGCGACGTGGGTATAAAGAGATGGGGCTCGCCAAAGGGCGCGCGCGCGCGGATGCGTATTCCGTAGACGGATCGGTCGTTTAGCCTGGTTTTGGCCGGGGGCGCCTGCAGAATCCGAACCAGATCGTGAGGGGAGATTCATGGGCGCCGAAAGGCGATGTTCCGCCGGTGAGATAACTGGGATGGCGGCTTGTCGCTTCCGAACGGCATGGTTCGATGTGCTTGCGCCCGCTTTGGCACATGCGTTCCCGGGGGAAACTTTGCGCTCGCCGTGCATCGGGACGATCGGGGGGAGGGCGTTTTCGCCCCCCATAATCAGGATTTTCACAACGCGATGTTCGTCGACATTCAATTCGTGCGCCGAAACCGCCGTGCCGCGGTGTTCTTCGTATTTGTGCGGTGATCGGAATAGTCGATCCGGTGCCGGCTCGGAAAGCGGGCAGCCGGTATTTCAGGCGCGCGGGTGATGA
>JAIRNL010000153.1 GCA_031258035.1 Azoarcus sp.
GGAAGCCGCCGCGGCCGAAGCCGAGGGACAGGCCATCGGCAGCGCCTGCCGGCAGACCGGCCGCTCCCTCGAAGACTGCTACACGCTCAATCCCGAAGCGCAGAAAGCTGCCATCTTCAATGGCTGGAAGGCCATGAACGATTACATGATGGAACACAACCTCAAGGAAGTTCCCTCGCAACTGCCGCCGGGCGTCATCGCCAAATCCGCCCCCCCCGCGGATTCGCCTCCGGCGGCGCCCGCGCGATGAAATGGCGCCGCCGGGCGCCCAGGCCTGGGCCTGAAACCGCGCAGGGATCACGGCACGGCACCCCAAAAACGTCGATGCCGCGACCGAACCGCATCCGGGCTTGCCCCCGTTGATCCCGGCGCGCCCGACCGGCATCCAGGCGGGCGGGCATTCGTGATCGGCCCGCCCCGGCCATTGCCCGCCGCGATATACTTTCCCGCTTTCATCGCCGCCGCGCCCGAGTCCATGCAGGAAAAATACCAGCCAGCCGTTGTCGAGGCCGATGCCCAGCAGTACTGGGAATCCGCCTCGGCCTTTCGCGCCACCGAAGACAGCGCCCGTCCCAAGTACTACTGCCTGTCGATGTTCCCTTACCCTTCCGGCAAGCTGCACATGGGACATGTGCGCAACTACACCATCGGCGATGCGCTCGCGCGCTACCACCGCATGCGCGGCTACAACGTGCTCCAGCCGATGGGGTGGGACGCCTTCGGCATGCCGGCCGAGAACGCCGCGATCCAGCACGGCGTGCCACCGGCGAAATGGACTTACGCCAACATCGCGTACATGAAAACCACCCAGTTGAAGAAACTGGGATTCGCCATCGACTGGTCGCGCGAAATCGCCACATGCCGCCCGGAATACTATCGCTGGGAACAATGGCTCTTCACCCGCCTGTACGAAAAGGGGCTGATCTACAAAAAGCTCGGCACAGTGAACTGGGACCCGGTCGATGAAACCGTCCTCGCCAACGAGCAGGTCATCGACGGGCGCGGCTGGCGCTCGGGCGCGCCCGTCGAAAAGCGCGAGATTCCCATGTACTACATGCGGATCACCGCCTACGCCGAGGAACTCCTTGCCGCGCTCGACGAGCTGCCCGACTGGCCGGAACAGGTCAAGCTGATGCAGAAGAACTGGATCGGCCGCTCCGAAGGGGTCGAAGTGCATTTCCCCTACGACATGGCGACCGTCGGCATGGCCGGCGTGCTCAAGGTGTTCACCACCCGCGCCGACACCCTGATGGGCGCGACCTACGTCGCGGTGGCCGCCGAACACCCGCTCGCGGCCCGGGCCGCCGCGGCCAATCCGGCGCTCGCCGCCTTCATCGGGGAATGCCGGCAGGGCGGCGTCGCCGAGGCCGACCTGGCTACGGTGGAGAAAAAAGGGATGGATACCGGCCTGCGGGTCGTGCATCCGCTCTCCGGCGAATATCTGCCGGTGTGGGTCGCCAACTATGTCCTGATGGGCTACGGCGAAGGCGCCGTCATGGCGGTGCCCGCCCACGACGAGCGCGATTTCGCCTTTGCCGGCAAATACGGCCTGCCGGTCAGGATGGTCGTGCGCTCGACCCACGATGCTTATGCCGAGGTGCGCGCGCCGTGGATCGACGCCTACGCCGAACACGGCAGGCTGGTGAACTCGGACGGGTACGACGGCCTGGACTTCCAGGGCGCGGTCGATGCCATCGCCGCCGACCTCGCCGCCAAGGGACTCGGGCAAAAGCGCGTGCAGTTCCGCCTGCGCGACTGGGGCATCTCGCGCCAGCGCTACTGGGGCTGTCCGATTCCGATCATCCACTGCGACGACTGCGGCGACGTCCCCGTGCCCGACGAGCAGCTTCCGGTCGTGCTCCCCGAAGAAGTCGAAATCACCGGGCGCGGCTCGCCGCTCGCCAGGATGCCGTCGTTCCGCGAATGCGCCTGCCCCAGATGCGGCAAGCCGGCGCGGCGCGAAACCGACACCCTGGACACTTTCGTCGAATCGTCGTGGTATTTCCTGCGCTACGCCTCGTCCGACAATCCGGCGGCGATGGTCGATGCGCGCGCGAACTACTGGGCCCCCGTCGACCAGTACATCGGCGGCATCGAGCATGCCATCCTCCACCTGCTCTATTCACGCTTCTTCACCCGCGCGATGCGCGATTGCGGTCTCGTCGGCCTCTCCGAACCCTTCACGCGCCTGCTCACCCAGGGCATGGTGGTGGCAAACACCTACTACCGCGACGGCGAAGACGGCAAACGACACTGGATCAACCCGGCTGATGTCACCGTCGCCCCCGACGAACGCGGCCGTCCCGTCAGCGCCACGCTCAAGGCCGATGGCCTGCCAGTGGTCATTGGCGGCACCGAGAAAATGTCGAAATCGAAAAACAACGGCGTCGACCCGCAGGCCCTGGTCGAACGGTGCGGCGCCGACGCCGTGCGGCTTTTCATCCTGTTCGCCGCGCCGCCCGAACAACAGCTCGAATGGTCGGACGCCAGCGTCGAGGGCGCGGCGCGCTTTTTGCGCAAAGTCTGGGCGCACGGCCACGCCCTCTCCCTCGCCGGCGGCGCGCGGCGCGCCGTTCCCGCCGAACTGCCGGCAACGCTCGCCGACGTTCGCCGCGAAATCCATACCCACCTCAGGCAGGCCAACCACGATTTCGGCAGGCAGCAATTCAACACCGTGGTCTCGGCGGCGATGAAAATCCTCAACGCGCTCGACACCCTGCCCCGCGCCGATGCGGCGGCAAACGCGCTCGACAGCGAAGGCTTTTCCATCCTGCTGCGCCTGCTCTCGCCGATCGCCCCGCACATCGCCCACGCCCTCTGGCGCGAATGCGGCTATGGCGGCGACATCCTCGCCGCGCCCTGGCCCGAGCCGGACGCCGCCGCGCTGGCTCGGGACGAAATCGAACTGATGTTGCAGATCAACGGCAAACTGCGCGGCAGCATCCGGCTCCCCGCCGCCGCAAACAAAATCGACATCGAAACCGCGGCCCTGGCCACCGATGCGGCGCAAAAATTCATGGACGGCAAACCCGCCCGGAAAGTCGTGATCGTCCCCGGCCGCCTGGTCAACATCGTACTCTGACGACATGACGCCCATCCTCCCCCGCCTTTCGCGCGCCGTCCTTGCCGCCCTGGCTTTCGCCGCGCTTGTCGCCGGCTGCGGCTTCCACCTGCGCGGCCCGCAGCCGCTGGCTTTCTCCACCATCCACATCGGGGCGGCGCAATACTCGCCGCTCGGCGCCGCATTGCGCCGGCAGATCGCCCTGAGCGGCACCACCACGATCGAAGAAGACGCCAACAAAGCCGAAGTCCGCCTCCAGATCCTCGCCGACGAACGCACGCGCGAAATCCTGAGCCTGACGCCCGCCGGCAAAGTGCGCGAATACGAACTCGGCCAGCGCATCCGCTTTCGCCTCGCCGACCGCGACGGCAGCGAACTGCTCCCTCCCACCAACATCACCGCGCGGCGCGAATACACCTTCAGCGACGAACTGATTCTCGGCAAGGAACAGGAAGAAGCCCTGCTCTACCGCGACATGGAAGACGATCTCGTGCGCCAGCTCATGCGACGGCTGGCTGCCTGGCGGCGCAACGCGGAAAACTGACGGCGCCACAGCAGCCCCGAGATGAACCTGCGCCCGGACGATCTCGCCGCCCAACTCGAACGACCCCTCGCGCCGCTGTGGGTCCTGCACGGCAACGAACTGCTGACCCTGGAAGCGGCGGATGCCATCCGCGCCGCCGCCCGCCGACAAGGGTTCGACGAACGCGAAACGCTGGTGGCGGATGCCGGCTTTCGCTGGGACGCCCTGATGCTGGCCGCGGGCAATCTCTCCCTGTTCGGCACCTCCCGCCTCGTCGACCTGCGCATCCCCACCGCCAAGCCCGGACGTGACGGGGGCGACATCCTGCAACGCTACGCCGCCGCCCTGCCGGACGGCGTCCTGACCCTGATCACCCTGCCCCTCCTCGACTGGCTGGTGCGCAAAAGCGCCTGGTTCAAGGCCATCGCCGAAGCCGGCGTCACCATCGAATTCGACACGCCATCGCGCGAACGCCTGCCGGCGTGGATCGCGCGACGCCTTGGCGCGCAGAACCAGTCGGCCTCCGCCGAGGCGCTGGAATTCATCGCCGACCACGTCGAAGGCAACCTCCTTGCCGCCCACCAGGAAATCCGCAAGCTCGGACTTCTGCACGGCGAGGGCAAACTGACGCTGGCTGAAGTCGAAGCCGCGGTGCTCAACGTCGCCCGCTACGACATCACCCTGTTGCGCCAGGCCCTCCTCGAAGGCGACCCCGCCCGCTGCGTGCGCCTGCTCGACGGCCTGCGCGGCGAAGGCACGCCGCCGCCGCTGGTGCTGTGGGCCCTGGCCAGCGAAATCCGCACCCTGGCCACGCTGCGCGCCGGCAGCGACACGGGGCAGCCGCTGCCGGCGCTCTTCAAGGCCGAACGCATTTTCGACGCCGCCCGCCAGCGAACCATCCGCGCCGCCCTCACCCGCCTCGCCCACCCCGCCCTGCAAGCCGCCCTCCTCCACGCCGCCCGCCTCGACCGCATGGTCAAGGGCATCGCGCGCGGCGAAATCTGGGACGAATTCCAGCATCTGGCTCTGCGTCTGTGCCGGCGCGGTTTGCCGTAAGATGGCGCAATGTTTCTGTCCGCACTTCCCTCTTCCCGGGCGCGATCATCCGGTTCGCCGCTCGCCTCCCCGGAACAACTGCTCTCCAGGGCGCGCACGCTCGAAACACTCGTGCGCGAAATTGCCACCCGGGAAATCCTGCCGCGCTACCTGAAAGTGTCGCGCGGGCGCAAGGCCGACGGGACGCTCTTCACCGAAGCCGATCTCGCCACCCAGGCGCGGCTGGCTGAGAACCTGCCGATTCTCCTGCCCGGCCCGGTGCTCGGCGAAGAGATGAGCGGCGAAATGCAGGCGCGCCTGTGGAGCGCCGGAGGCGGCGGGCTGTGGTGCATCGACCCCATCGACGGCACCACCAATTTCATCAACGGCATACCCTTCTTCGCCATCTCGATCGCCTGGCTCCTCGACCACGAACCGCGCCTGGGCCTGATCTACAACCCGATCAGCGAAGAATGTTTCCTGGCTGTCCAGGGCGCCGGCGCTTTCCTGAACGACGAGCCCCTGCCCCTGCGCCGCACCACCCGCAAACTGCGCGAGGCGGTGGCGGGGTTCGACCTGAAGCGCGTCAGCCACCACCTCGGCGACGAACTCGTGGCGCGCCCGCCCTATTTCTCACAGCGCAACTTCGGCTCCAGCGCGCTGGAATGGTGCTTCCTCGCCGCGGGTCGCTTCGACGTCTACATACATGGCGGGCAAATGCTGTGGGACTACGCCGCCGGCCAGCTGATCCTGTCCGAAGCGGGCGGGCGCGCCTGCACCCCCGGCGGCGGCACCCTCCTGGCTGGCCCGGCGATCAAGCGCGGCATCATCGCCGCCGCCAACCCGATGCTGTTCGCGCAATGGCGCGCCTGGCTGCGCTCGCACTCGTAGTACCGGGCAGCGTTCGCCCCCGGCGAGTCGATCCATAGCCATTGGAGAGGGGGAAAGTACCCCCTTCCCAATAGAGCTGGACCGACAGCCCTGAGAGGGTGTTTTCAAACCACGAATAATCTGCGCATAAGGATGCGAGCCTGAGCCTGAGCCTGAGTCGGCCAAGGCCAAGCCTCAGAGACATGGGGTAGGCGATCATGGTGCATGATTTGCCGACGAGATTTTTCGTTCCAGGCATGGGTGCGTTCCACAACCCAGCGCTTGGGTAGAG
>JAIRNL010000159.1 GCA_031258035.1 Azoarcus sp.
GCCAGACCCGCGCCGTTTCGACGGCGCCCTGTGGCGCGAGGGCCGGATCGTCGCCCTGTGGTTCGACGGCGATGCGGTCAAGCCAGCCGGCGAGCCAACCATCCGCCTGGCTGGCGACATGCCGGGGGTGACCGGCAGAGGCCGCCCGAAGACCTTGTTGCCGGGGCAAACCTGGTTGCCCCAAAGCGGCGGAACCCGACCATGATCCCGCGTCTCCACTACCGCCGCGCCAATGGCGGCGCGCTTCTCGCCATCGCGTTCCTGCTGCTGCTCACGACCGTCGCCACGCTCGCCGCCACCCGGCATCTCGCCCATCGCGCCGGGCGGCGGGCCGAGGCGCGCAGCGCCGCAACGCTTGCCGAAGCCAGGACGGCTCTTCTCGGTTATGCCATCGGCTACCCCGAACGGCATCCCGGACAGGGGCCGGGTTATCTGCCGTGCCCCGACAGCGACAACACTGGCTCGGCGCCCGGCGTGGCTTGCCATGTCCGCGATCACGGCGCATTCGGCCGCTTTCCTTACCGCACCCTCGGACTGCCGATTCCCGGCGACGGCCACGACCAGTGCCTGTGGTATGCGGTCGCCGGCAGCTTCAAGCACAGCCCCAAGGCGCTGACGCTCAACTGGGACAGCCCCGGACGATTCGAGATCGTCGATACCGCCGGGCGCACGCTCGGCGGCGAAGGGCACAGCGCCGTCGCGGTGCTGCTGGCGCCGGGGCCGGCGTTGCCGGGACAGGCGCGTCCGCCCGCCGCATCCACCACCGGCGCGCAGCGTTGCCCCGGCAGCGCCAGCGCCGCCGCCGCCGCCGATCTCCCGGCCTTTCTCGATCGCGCCTATGAGGTCGATATCGTTGGCGATGTCACGCTCGTTCACGGCTTGCCGGGTTCCGACGCCAACGATGTCGCCGCCTGGCTCACCGTCGCCGATGTCTTCGATCTCCTGCGCCTGCGGCCCGATTTCCCTGCCACGCTCGATACCGTTCTCGATGCCGCCGCCACGGCCTTGCAGGCGCGGCTCGACGCGCCCGATTTCCTCGCCGACCATGCCGATACCACCATCGGCGCGCGCCATCATGGCCGTTTGCCCGATGCCGCCGCCTTCGGCGTCGCCCCGGCACAGGCGGACATTTACGACAACTGGCGCGACCAGCTGCGTTTCGTCGCCTGCGCCGACGGCAGCGCCTGCCTGACGGTCTCGCTGGCGGACTCGGCGGCTTCGCCCGCCGACATGACCGCCGAAACCTGCCGCGCCCTCGTGCTCTTCGGCGGCGAGCGGCGGCGCGGCGGCAAGCCGCAACGGCGTCGCACCGAGACCGAGCGCGCCGACCCGGCGCAATACCTCGAAGGCGACAATCTCACGAGTTTCACCACCGGCGCGGGCGGGTACCACGGCTTCCGCCACTATGCCGTCGTCGACCGCCGCCAGCCCGCCAGCGGGGAAATCGTCCGATGCCTGCCGTGACCGTGAATCCCCGCGCGCGTGGTTTCACCCTCGTCGAGATGGCGATCGTGCTCGTCGTGCTCGGCCTCGTCGCCGGCGCGCTCGTCACGCCGCTCGCCGCCCGCATCGAAGCGACGCAGCGCCGTGAAACGGCGGCCCTGCTCGACGATATCGCCGAAGCTCTCATCGGTTTCGCCCTGCTTCATGGCCGTCTGCCGTGCCCGAGTCTCGAAGCCGATCCCGCCAGCCCCGCCTACGGACTCGAACAGCCGCCGCCCTGCGCGGACGCCGCGCCCGGCCATTTGCCTTGGCGCACGCTCGCGCTGCCCGCGCACGACGCCTGGGGCAGTCCGCGCGTCGCCGCCGGCGCGCCATGGATCGGGCATTGGCGCTACCTGCCGGACAAACATTTCACGACGGGCCCGATCCTGCTCGCCACTTTGCCCGGCAGCGGTATCCGGGTGCGCGATCACGGGGGCGAGGCGCTCACCACGGCGGATTCCCGCATCGTCGCCGTGGTTTATTCCGCCGGCCCCAACCGCCGCGACGACGGCCGCAACGCCAGCTGGTCGCCCGGCGCGCCCACGTTCGAGGCCGGGGAGCCGACCCCCGGCTTCGACGACCAGTTGCGCTGGATCAGCCATCCGCTTTTCATCGCCCGCCTTGCCCAGGGCGGGCGTCTGTAACGTCCACGGGCATCCATCGCAAGGAGAACTCCCATGCAAAAGAAGCAAACCGTCAGGCAGACCGGCTTCACGCTGGTCGAAATTTCCATCGTCCTCGTCGTCATCGGCCTGCTGCTCGGCGGCGTGCTCAAGGGGCAGGAGCTGATCGACAGCGCCAAGGTGAAAAATCTCGCGCAGGATTTCCGGACCGTGCCGATGCTCATCAACGCTTATCAGGACAAGTTCCGCGCCCTGCCCGGCGACGACAGCCGCGCCACGACCCATGTCTGCCCGGCCTCGACCTCCGGATGCACGGCCAACGGCAATGCCGATGGCCGTATCGGCGGCAACTGGGACGATGGCGTCGAACAGCCGAGCGAGGCGATCCGCTTCTGGCAGCACATCCGCCTCGCCAATCTCGCCGCCGGCGCAACCGACACCGCGGCCTCCGACTTCCTGCCGCTCAACGGCGCGGGCGGACGCATCGGCGTTCAGTCGGGCGGGGCCACCGCGCCGCTGGGCGTCTCCGGCAGCCACGTCATATGCTCGGCGGGCATCCCCGGCAAGTTTGTCCGGCAACTCGACGGCATGTTCGACAACGGCGATCCGGCAACCGGCGCGATGCGGGCGGGCGTCGGCAGCACCACGCCGGTCGGCGCCAGCGATCTCGACGACAGCGCGGCCTATGTCGTCTGCCTCGGCGTCTGAAAGCGCGCGGGCCGCTGTCATGCCGATTGCGATACAATCGCGCCTGCCCGTGGCCTGCCCGCATTTCCTCCATGACCCTGCCTTTTCCGCCATCCGCCGCTTCCCGCGCCATCCAGCTTGGCCGCCGCGTGCTCGACATCGAGGCCGCCGCCGTGGCCGCGCTCGCCGGACGGCTGGGCGCGGCATTCGAGCAGGCCGTTGCCATGATCCTCCAGTGCCGGGGCAGGGTCATCGTCAGCGGCATCGGCAAGTCGGGCCATATCGCGCGCAAGTTCGCGGCCACCCTGGCGAGCACCGGCACCCCGGCCTACTTCGTGCATGCCGCCGAGGCCGCGCACGGCGACCTCGGCATGATCACGGCGGACGACATCGTCATCGCCCTCTCGAATTCGGGGACAAGCGGCGAATTGCTCACCATCGTGCCGCAGCTCAAGCGGCGCGGCGCGCGGCTCATCGCCATGACCGGCAACGCCGGCTCTCCTCTCGCGCAAGAGGCCGATGTCCATCTCGACGCCGCGGTCGGCGAGGAAGCCTGCCCGCTCAATCTCGCCCCCACCGCCAGCACCACGGCGGAGCTTGCCCTGTCGGACGCGCTCGCGGTGGCCCTGCTCGATGCGCGCGGCTTTGGCGCGGAAGATTTCGCGCGCTCGCATCCGGGCGGCAATCTCGGGCGGCGTCTGCTGACCCACGTGCGCGATGTCATGCGCCCGCGAGAGCGCGTGCCGACCGTCTCCGACGGCGCTTCCCTGGGCGAAGCCCTGCTCGTCATGACGCGCGGCGGCATGGGCATGGCGGTGGCCATCACCGGCGCGGGCGCGCCGGAAGGCGTTTTCACCGACGGCGACCTGCGTCGCGCCCTGGAAAGCGGCATCGACATACGCACCGCGCGCCTTGCCGAAGTCTTCACCCGCAACCCGCACACCATCGGTCCGGACGCGCTCGCGGTCGAGGCCGCCGAAATGATGGAGCGGCTGCGCATCAGCCAGCTGGTGGTGGTCGACGGCGCGGGCATGCTCGCAGGCGCGCTCAACACCCACGATCTCATGCAGGCGCGGGTGATCTGATGACGACCGCGCACCTGGCTTACCGCTTCTACCCCGTCATCATCGCGGCCCTGCTCGCCGCCGGTTCCATCTGGCTCGAACGCCTGACCCGCGGCCCCGACCCCGCCGCCGAAACCAGCGAAGCGCCCGACTTCACCGCCGACGGCGTCCGGATAACCGGCTTCGCCGACGATGGCCAACTGCGCTATACGCTTGATGCCCCGCGCATGACGCACCTGCCGCGCACCGACACGACCTGGGTCGATCATCCCCGGTTGCAACTTTTCAGCCAGGGCCGGCGTATCTGGATCGAGGCCGACGAGGGTGAAGCCAGCGCCAGGGGTGAGCGCGTGGATTTCAGCGGCAACGTCGAAGCCGAACGCGAAGCCCCCACCGCGGACGAAACCCTGCACTTCTCCTCGACCCGGCTCACGGTGTGGCCGCAGGAGCAACGCGCCGCAAGCAATGTCCCCGTTCGCATCGCCCAGGGACTCAAACGCGCCAACGCCAACCGTTTCGCGGCCGACAATATTTTCGGCGTCATGAAGCTGTCCGGAAAGGTGCGGATGAGTCTCCCCCGCAACCGGAGAAACCCCTGATGCACGTCTTCGCCCCGCTTGCCATCGTCGCCCTGTCGCTGGCGGCTTCCTGCGCGCATGCCCAGATCGGCAACCGCGACCAGCCGGTCAATATCGACGCCGATAAATTGACCGTGGACGACCGCAACAAAGTCCATGTCTTCGAAGGCAACGTCGTGCTCACCCAGGGCACGCTGATGCTCAATGGCGACAGGCTCGTCGTTACCCAGAACGCTGCCGGCTTCCACGAAGGCGTTGCCACCGCCAACGCCGGTCGCCTTGCCGCTTTCCGCCAAAGGCGCGCCGACGGCAGCTGGGTCGATGGCGAGGCCGAGCGCATCGAATACAGCAGCCAGACCGAGCGGGCCAGGCTGTTCAACCGCGCCCAGGTCCAGAGTGGCGGCGACCGGGTACGCGGCCAATACATCGAGTACGACGCCGCCACCGAAAAATACCTCGTCACCGATGCCCCCTCGCGCGGAAACGGCGCGCCGCCCGTCAAGGAGCGCGTACACGTCACCATCCAGCCCAAGGGCGACAACAAGGCCGGGGCGACAGCCGACGACAAGGCCGAAACGACGGCAACCGGCGCCCGCTGAAATTTGCGCAGGCCCGGAAGAGCGGTATGCGGTGAGCCATGCCGCCATGCGCATGGCCTGGACTGCCGCGTCGACATCAATGGCCCCGCCCACGGGAAAAGCATGGGCAAACATTCTTGTGCAACGCACAAAAAAATTCTTGACAACTAAAGGGAAGTACTTATAATGCGGAAAAATAAGATGCTGTGCAGCAGCATTGACAACAGCACGACGTTTCCCAACGTAGGTAACTGTGCGGTTATCCGTGCATATTGCCGTTTTTTTTCCTTCACACCATCTGGAGCTTCCCATGTCGACGTTCAATCCCGAGCAATTCGCCGCGGCCAACAAGGCCAACATCGAAACCCTGCTGAGCCTCACCAACAGTGCCTTCGCCAACGCCGAGCGTCTGGCTGCCCTCAACCTCAATACCGCGCGCTCCGTGCTCGAAGACAGCGTCTCCAACACCAAGGCCCTGCTCGGTACCAAGGACGTGCAGGAACTGGTTTCGCTGCAAGCCTCGCTGGTTCAGCCCTTGCTGGAAAAGTCGGTTGCCTATGCCAGAAGCGTTTATGAGATCGCCTCGCAAGGCCAGGAAGAACTGGCCAAAGTCCTTGAAACCCAACTCTCCGAGTTGAACAAGACCGTTTCGAACGCGCTCGAAAAGGCCGCCAAGTCCGCTCCCGCCGGTTCCGATGTTGCCGTCGCCGCCGTGAAATCGGCCATCGCCGCCGCCAACAGCGCCTACGACAACTTCTCCAAGGCCGTCAAGCAGGCGACCGAAATCGCCGAAGCCAACGTTGCCGCCGCGACCAACGCCACCGTCAAGGCGGTCAGCACGACCAGCAAGGCCGGCGTTTCCAAGAAGTCCGCGTAAGACTTCCCTCGGGACAACCCGGCGTTCGATCCGGGGAGTCGTGAAAAAGCAGAAAGCCCCGACAAGTGCGGGGCTTTCTGCTTTTTCACGCGCGGCTTCCTTCACGCGCGCATGGCCCGCCCGAAATATCGTCAGTCCACGCGCTCGTCCTCGTCCTGCTCCCGTTCGCCATCCTGGAAATGGTGGGGAAACAGGCGGCTCATCTCGTTCTCTATCCAGTCCCTGGCTCGCCGGTTGATTTCGTCGACCCTGGCGCCTTTCGCATCAATCGGCGGCCCGATGCTGAGCACGACCTCGCCCGGACGTTTCAAAAAGGCGTTGCGGGGCCAGAATTCGCCGGCGTTGTGCGCCACTGGCACCATCGGCACGCCGGCGCGCCTGGCGAGAAACGCGCCGCCCGGCTTGTAGCGGCCGCGCACGCCCGGGGCCACGCGCGTGCCTTCCGGAAAAACCGCCACCCACAGACCTTCTTTCAGGCGCTCGCGCCCCTGTTCGACCACCTGGGTGAGCGCATCCTTGCCGGCGGAACGGTCGATGGCGATGGAACGGATGGAAGCCAGCGCCCAGCCGAGGAAGGGGACGCGCAGCAATTCGCGCTTGAGGATGAAGGACAGGGGCGGAAAGATCACCTGCAGGGCGATGGTGTCCCACGCCGACTGGTGCTTGGAGACGATGACCGCCGGCCCGGGCGGAATGTTCTCGCGCCCGATGACGCGGCAGGTGATCCCGAGAAGGTGGCGCACGGCCCACATCATCGACGGCACCCAGCGCGTCACCCAGCGGTGGCGGACCAGCGGCTTCATGCCGACGAGAAGCATGAGGATGCCCAGGGTGCCGAAAAAAATCGTTATCGCCGACGCTGTGACAAGAAACAGGAAAGAACGCAGGTAGATCATGAAGCGGTCTTTTCAGGCGGACAGCTTCGCCGCCACGGCGGCGAGATCGTCGAAAATGACGGTCTGCGGCGGCAGATCCGGATCTTCGCGCGTCTTTTCTCCCTTGCCGGTCAGTACCAGGCAGGGCAGCCCCCCCACCGCCACGCCTGCCTGCAGGTCGCGCAGACTGTCGCCCACCACCGGCACGCCAGCCAGCTCGGCATTGAAGCGTTCGCCGATCTCCAGCAGCATGCCCGGCTTGGGTTTGCGGCAATTGCAGGTGGAATCCGCCGGATGCGGACAGAAAAAGATGGCATCGAGCCGGCCGCCGACCTGGGCGAGGCTTTTCACCATTTTGTCGTGGATGGCATTGAGCATGTCCATGTCGAAAAGGCCCCGTCCCACGCCGGACTGGTTCGTGGCCACCACCACGCGCCAGCCCCAGCGGTTGAGGAGCGCGATGGCTTCGAGCGCGCCGGGAATGGGCCGCCATTCGTCGGGGGACTTGATGAACTGATCGGAGTCGTGATTGATGACGCCGTCGCGGTCGAGAATGATGAGATTCATGGATTTGCCTCCCTGCGGAAATCAGGCCGACAGCTTCGAGAGATCGGCGACGCGGTTCATCGCGGCAGAGAGCCGGGCGAGCAAAGCCAGGCGGTTCGCGCGCAGGGCCGCGTCTTCGGCGTTGACCATCACCTTGTCGAAAAAGTCGTCGATCGGGCCGCGCAGGGCGGCGAGCGTTTGCAGCGACCGGGTGTAGTCGCCCGCCTCGAACGCGGCATCGGCCGCGGGCACGATGTCGTCCAGGGCCCTGGCGAGCGCGATTTCGGCGCGCTCCTTCAGGCGCGTGGCGTCGACTTGGCCCATCGCGCCGTCTTCGGCTTTCTTCAGGATGTTTCCGACGCGCTTGTTGGCGGCAGCCAGCGCCGCGGCCTCGGGGAGCGCGGAGAAAGCGCGCACGGCGGCGAGGCGCCTGGGGATGTCGCCCAGCAATTGCGGCCCGAGGCTCACGACGGCGTCGACTTCGTGTGCGGTATAGCCTTGTTCGCGCAGGCTGCCGGCGAGGCGATCGAAGATGAAACCCGACAGTTTCGCGGTGCTTCCGGCATCGACCCCGAGGCCCGCGAAGCAGCCAGAAGCCATGGCAAGCAAGGCGGAAAGCGGCAGGTTCACGCCGCCTTCCATCAGCATCCGGATCACGCCCAGGGCATGACGGCGCAGGGCGAACGGATCTTTATCCCCGCTGGGCGCCTGTCCGATGCCGAACATACCGGCGAGCGTCTCCAGCTTGTCCGCCAGCGCAACCACCATGCCGACCCGGGTGCGCGGCAGCTCGTCGCCGGCGAAGCGGGGTTTGTAGTGATCTTCGATGGCGTCGGCGACCTCGGCGGGCAGGCCGTCGTTCAGGGCGTAATAACGGCCCATCGTGCCTTGCAGTTCGGGAAACTCCCCCACCATGTCGGTCAGGAGGTCGGCCTTGGCGAGCCGCGCCGCCTGTTCGGCCTGCCGGGCAAGCTCGCCGCCGCCCAGTTTTTCCGCGATAGCCAATGCGATGGCGGCCACGCGCCCGCTGCGCTCGCCCTGGTTGCCGAGCCTGTTGTGGTACACCACCTTTTCCAGCGCCGGAACGCGCGAAGCCAGCGTTTTCTTGCGATCCTGCTCGAAAAAAAACCGGGCATCAGCCAGGCGCGGGCGCACCACGCGCTCGTTGCCGCCGATCACCGCCGAGGGATCGGGGGGGCGGACGTTGCTGACGACGAGGAAGCGGTTCGCCAGCTTGCCGGCGGCGTCGAGCAGCGGGAAATACTTCTGGTTTGCCTTCATGGTCAGGATCAGGCATTCCTGCGGCACGGCGAGAAAGTCCGCCTCGAAGCGCCCGATGAGCACATTGGGGCGTTCGACCAGCGCCGTCACTTCGTCGAGCAGCGCCTCGTCCTCGATGGGATGGAGGTCTGGGCCCGCGCTCGCGGCGGCGGCGGCCAGTTGGCGGACGATCTCGGCGCGGCGCGCGGCGAAGGAGACGATGACCGCGCCCTTCTCCAGGAGCGTCGCGGCATAACGGTCGGCGTGTCCGATCACGACAGGATCGGCGAGCGCCTCGAAGCGATGCCCGTGCGTCGCATTGCCCGCTTGCAGGCCGAGAACGGAAACCGGCACCACCGCTTCGCCGTGCAAGGCGACGAGTGCGTGCGCGGGACGCACGAAATCGACGCTCGTCCAGCCGTCGGCAAGCTGGTAGCTCATCACTTTCGGGATGGGCAACGCGGCCAGCGCGGTCTCGATGGCCTTCTGCAAGCCTTCAGCCAGGGTCGCGCCACGGGCGACGCTATCGTGGAACAGGGTTTCGGTCTTGCCGTCGCCTTCCCGGCGCAGTCGGGGAACGGCGGAGGCATCGGCCCCCAGCGCGGCCAGCTTTTTCAACAGCGCCGGCGTGGGGTTGCCCGTCGCGTCCAGCCCCACGGCGACGGGCATCAACTTCTGCGTCACGGGCCTGTCGGCGGCGGCGGCCAGCACGCCGACGATATGGACAGCCAGTCGGCGCGGCGTGGCGTAGGCGGTCACGGCGGCATCCGCCGGCGCCAGGCCGTCGCGTTGCAGGGAAGCGGACAGCGCCGAAGCGAAGGCATCGCCCAGGTTTTTCAGCGCCCTGGGCGGCAGTTCTTCGACGAAAATTTCAACCAGCAGATTTTGGGTGCTCATGTTCAGGCGGCTTTCCTGGCGATCTGGGCGAGCACTTCTTCGGCCCGTTCTTTCTGTGCCATCGGGAAACCGAGGCGGGCGCGCGAGTCGAGATAACTTTGCGCGACGCTCCGCGCCAGGTTGCGGATGCGTCCGATGTAGGCGGCGCGCTCGGTGACGGAAATCGCGCCGCGCGCATCGAGCAGGTTGAAAGTGTGCGCGGCTTTCAGCACCTGTTCGTAGGCCGGCAGGGCCAGTTGCGCCCCCATCAGGTATTTCGCTTCTTTTTCGTGGGCATTGAAGGCCTCGAACAGGAAAGCGACGTCCGAATGCTCGAAGTTGTAGGCCGACTGCTCGACCTCGTTCTGGTGGTAGACGTCGCCGTAGGTGAGACCTTCCGTCCAGACGAGGTCGTAGACGTTTTCCACGCCTTGCAGGTACATCGCCAGCCGTTCCAGCCCGTAGGTGATTTCGCCGGTGATCGGCTTGCAGTCGATGCCGCCGACCTGCTGGAAATAGGTGAACTGGGTGACTTCCATGCCATTCATCCACACCTCCCAGCCCAGCCCCCATGCGCCCAGGGTGGGATTTTCCCAGTCGTCCTCGACGAAGCGCACATCGTTCAGCTTCAGGTCGAAACCGAGCGCCGCGAGCGAGCCCAGGTAAAGGTCGAGGATATTGGCTGGCGCGGGTTTCAGCACCACCTGGAACTGATAGTAATGCTGCATCCGGTTGGGGTTTTCCCCGTAGCGTCCATCCCTGGGCCGGCGCGAGGGCTGGACGTAGGCGGCCTTCCACGGCTCGGGGCCGATGGCGCGCAGGAAAGTGGCGGTATGACTGGTGCCGGCGCCGACTTCCATGTCGTAAGGTTGCAGCAGGGCGCAGCCCTGCCGGCTCCAGAACTGCTGGAGCGCGAGAATGACTTGTTGAAAAGCGGGTTTGTTCGGAGAAGGCATGGTCGCGGACAGAAAGAAGCGCCGTGGCATGAAAAGACGCGATTTTACCGGGTTTGTCCGCCTCGTGCCCCGGCTTGTCCGGCGGACGGGAAAATCCACCCGCCGGACAGGGGCGGAAGTATCGCGCCGCCGCTTTCGTGGCAAACGTCCGCGTGGTAGGCTTCGCACCCCGGCGGCGCGCTTCGCGCCCGCTGTCCCCTATCCCCTCCCTGTAGTTCAATGGATAGAACGAGCGCCTCCTAAGCGCTAGATACAGGTTCGATTCCTGTCGGGGGGACCATAAGCCTGTCCGAAGCAGTCCGAACAAGACCGGAAACCTCAAGAAAATCAATATGTATGGCCTTTTTCTTGTCCGGCACAGCCCGATACGTGCCTGTTGAATCCGGGCATTTATGGCGGTACACTTGGTGGTATACCGCTGCCCTTGGCGGTACACGGGCTTACAGGAGATACCGCCATGCCCCTGACCGATACCGCCATCCGCACCATCAAGCCTGCCGACAGGGCAGTGAAGCATTCCGACAGCGGCGGCTTGTACTTGGCTCAGGACGGAGAGGTGCAGCGACTGGCGCCAGCTTTGCATGACCAGCTTCCTGATGACTCGATAAGTCTGACCTGACAGATCAGGGCTTTACCCGAATCCTTTCCCTATGGCGGACCGTAACTTCGCGCTGCGGCGGACGCAGGACACGAAGATCGTGCTGGCGGCGCTGCCGATCGTTGCCTTTGCAGATCGTCGGGTTCGCTCGTAAGGCAGCGAAGCAAGCGCGCGGGGGCGTCCGATTTTTCCCCGGATGCGCGGCCAGTGTAGAATCCTGCCCGCGGATTGCCCGCCGTTGCGAGATGGCGGGTTATCTTTTCGGTGGAACGACGCCACCATGGAACCCATGCCAAACAGAGTGCCTTCTCGCCTGCTGCTGTTGCCTTACGATCTGTTGTGGCTGCCGGCCCTGCCGGCCGTGTGCCTGCGCCTGCTCTGGCGCGCCCGTCGGCAGCCGGCGTATCTGCGGCACGTGCGCGAGCGTTTCGGCGGCTATCGGGTGCGCGCGCCGGGGCCGGTGATCTGGGTGCATGCGGTTTCGGTGGGCGAGACGCGCGCCGCCGGGCCGCTGGTTCGCGCCTTGCTCGAACGCTGGCCCGACTACTCGGTGGTGCTCACCCACATGACGCCGACCGGGCGCGAGACCTCGGCGTCCCTGTTCGGCGAGGAGCCGCGGGTATTGCGGGTTTATCTGCCCTACGATGCCGGCCCGTTCGTCGCGCGCTTCCTGCGCCATTTCCGCCCGCGCTTCGGCATCGTCATGGAAACCGAATTGTGGCCCAACCTGCTCGCCGCCTGCCAGCGCCGGGGGATGCCGGTATTGCTGGCCAACGCCCGCCTGTCCGAGCGTTCGGCGCAAGGGTATGCGCGCCTGCCGGCGCTCACCCGCCTCACCCTGGGCGCGCTGGCTGCGGTCGGGGCGCAAACCGCCGCCGATGCCGCCCGGCTCTCGGCGCTGGGCGCGCGCCGGGTGAGCATCACCGGCAATATCAAGTTCGACATCACGCCGCCCAGGGAGGCGCTTGCCCTGGCGGCGAAATTCCGCGCCCGTTGCGGGGCGAGGGCGGTGATCCTCGCAGCCAGCACGCGCGAAGGCGAGGAGGCGTTGATCGTCGATGCGTTCATCCGCGTTGCCGCGGGCGCGGGCACGGCGGCGCTGCTCGTATTGGTGCCGCGCCACCCGCAACGCTTCGACGAGGTCGAGGCGATGGCGCGCGCCCGTGGCCTGGCTGTGGCGCGGCGCTCCGCCGACCGCGACCTGGCCGCGCCCGAGGCGTTGCCGCCCGGCATCCGCGTCTGGCTTGGCGATTCGATGGGCGAGATGTTCGCCTACTGCGCGGCGGCCGATGTCGCCCTGATCGGCGGGAGCTGGTTGCCTTTCGGCGGGCAAAATCCGATCGAAGCCTGCGCCGTGGGGACGCCGGTGCTGCTCGGGCCGCACACGTTCAATTTCCGGCACGTCGCCGACGAGGCGCTGGGCGCGGGCGCCGCGCGCCGCTACGGCGATGTCGATACCGCCATGCAGGCCGCCTTCGCGCTGCTCGGCGACGAACCCGCGCGGGCGGCGATGGCGGAAGCGGGCCGCGCCTTTGCCGCCGCCAACCGTGGCGCGACCGCGCGCACCGTCGCCCTGCTCGACGAAATCATTTCTGGTGGCTCACGCCCTTGCCGATGATGACGGTGCGGGCCTTTCCGGCCGGGCGCGTCCCGTTTTCAGCGTTTCCGGAAATGCCGTCCTCCCGGCCAGCGCCTGCCGCTGCCATGCCAGCGTTTGCCGCCGCTATGTCTGTGTCCGCCGTGTAGCCAGTAGCGACCGGCGCCGATCCCCAGCCATGGCCGGTAGAGGCCGAACGAGTAGAACGGGTACCACGGATACCACACCCAGTCTTCGACCTCCTCGCGCTCGCCGTCCGGGTAAAGGCGGGTGCGGTCGGTATATCGCACCCGCCCGTCGAGGAAATGCACGTTGAAGAGCGTGGCGCTGCCGCGCCCGCGATGGCGGATGCGCCAGTCCCACACTTCTTCGCGCGTATCCGGATAGACCCGCTCCGAGCGATGGCGGCCCAGGAGCCGCGACACCGCTTCCCGGGACATGCCGGGCCTGACGCGGGCGAGATTCTTGCTGGCGAGCGCGTCCCACTGCCGCACGACCTTGCCCCCGGCGTCGACCTGCACCATCAGGCAGGTCGTGCCTTCCGGCTGGGTGGCGTATTCGAGCGTCATCGTGCCGTCGTCGGCGGGCCGGCGGTCGGTCGGCTCGCCGCGCGCGGCGAGCACCTCGGCCTCGGTGGTGTAGGTGGGCGTCACCGTGGCGCAACCGCCCAGGCCGAGCGCGGCAGCCAACAGCAGCCCCTTGTATAAGCGTGCGAGAAGTCTTTCCATGGCGCGATACCGTCCGGTAATGCCGACGAGGCGCATTTTGCGCCGAATCGCGCCGGTGAAGCCAGCCACATTGACATATGTGCACACAGACCCCCTTGGGGGGAGAAAGGTGGTATGGTCCGACTTCCTGTTCTCGCCCGACAAGATCACCGTGACATATGTCCAACAGAAGCGCACCGACGGCCAAGGGGGTGGGCAGATTGCCGCCGGATGCGATGCGATGCGATGCAGAACAAAGTGTGCTGAGGTGACTTATGTCTTGGAGATGTGAGCAATCAACCGGAAAGCTGTACAGGCCCGATGGCACCTTGTTCCATACTGGCTATTCCGGTAACAACCGGGCGGCAAATCAGTCAGTGTTACAGCACATCCAACACTTGGGGCCGATACCACAAGGCAACTATCGGATGACGCAGTTTCGCACGACTACCCAGGGAAGAGGCCCGAACGTCGTAAGCCTCACGCCTGAGCCTGGAACCGAGACCTTTGGGCGAGACGGGTTTCTGATCCATGGGGACAACCCCCAAGGAGACAACTCAGGATCGACGGGCTGCATCATCGTCAATGGGGCAACGCTTCGGCAAGCGATCTGGAATAGTGGCGACCGCATTGTCGAGGTCGTTCCGTGAAAAGGCCCGCCACGCTTCTGCTCGTTGTTGCCCTGTCGGCATGCACGCATCCGACTGTCTCCACAAGTCCAGCCCAGGATCGTTATGAGGAACACGCAACAGAATCCATTTTTGAGAGCAGTCTTAATGACTTGGCATGCCACAGCCATCTTACCATATGGCCAAGCAAAACAAGTCGATGGATTTCGAGTGCGGAGATTCTGGGTTGATGGCAGTCGATAGCCTTGCATTTGTGCGAACGCCTGCGGGTGACAAGGCACTGGCTCAGATGTTTGCCGTTACTCTGGATGCGGCCTATGCCGAATCGCGGACATGTGCGGCGCTGGTCCGTGGCAAGGCGTTGTTGCCCGCCCTCCAGGCGCTTGACCTGAGACAGGTTCGGCTGAAGTGCGAACGGGTTTATGCCAGTGCAATGAGAGATTACAAGCTGGCAAGCCCCGAAAAAGGGTGTAATCCGGAGGCCGTAACTCGAACCCTTGTCGAATGGATCATCGGTCAGATCGAGGCAGGCAAAAAATGCGAACCTTGGAACATTGACTGACCGCAATCGCACAGCCCAAAAGGCAAAAGCCCCGCAAGGGGCTTTTTTTTCACAGTTGTCATACACATGGAATGGCATTTGATGCGCGAGCTATGCAGCATGCGCAAGGCCTTGTCGTAAATTTTCACAGGTTCCGCGAGGGGCCACTATCGCGCTCTTGGTCGCATGTGCGCGTGGCGGCCATGACGGCCTTGACCGTGCGGGCCACGTAGTCCGCCTCGTGTCCGGCCTTGCGAACCGGTAGGGTAGTTCAGGGCTGGCCGTCTCGATGGCCCGGGCGATTTGCTTGTTCGTGTAGCCGTTGCGGGCCATATCGACGCCGATCATATCGTCGGCGCGGGAAACGTCCATAGACGGCCCATAGCGGTCGTAGAGCCTACGCAAGCCTGCGCCGCCCATGCCCGCCAGGCACGGAGAAGCCCGATCCGTTTCCGCGAAGCGGAATGCGCCAGGGTGTGGCGCTTTTCCTTCCACAATGACATCGCTCATGGCGCGGGCGGGCGTGCGGGTTACAATCGAGCCCGTTTCCCACCCGATGCGAGCATGACAATGGATCACGCTTCTCCACGAGATCGCCGCCTCGACCGCCGCATTCCCCTTGGGTGCGCCGCCCATATCCATTCGCGCGACGGCGAGCAGATCGCGGCGGAGTGCATCGAACTGAGCGTGAGCGGGATGACGCTGCACGCGCCCTACGTGCCCGGCGAAGGCGAAGTGCTCGA
>JAIRNL010000259.1 GCA_031258035.1 Azoarcus sp.
CACTTTTCCGGAGGATGGCATTTACTGCATTTGTGATATGGGCTGCGGATGCTGATGTTTCCCGCGCGTCATTGCGCCTGAACGCGGGAAAACGGCCAATCAATCACCGCGAGCGAGTCGGCGGGGCGCGGGCGCTTGGGGACGGAACCCTCGCGCCGGGAATGCCCCCCGCCGGTCGCTTTCGTGCATCCGTTGCCGGCGGGGGCGGTTGGAATGCGCCCCTCCATCATCCGGTTTTCCCTGATCTTCCGCGAACTTTTCGCCACCCCGCGCCATGCCGGCGTGCTCGGCAAGCGCGATGCCAGCGCCTTCGCGCGGGGACGCCAAAGCGCCGGCCATGCCACCGACCCGATGTCCGCCGACAAACTGATGCGCATCATCGTCAGCAATACCCTGAGAAGCGCGCCGACGAGGAGGGTGGCGTGATTTCGGTTTTCTGCCCCGGCATCCATTCGCGTGTGTTGCCTCGGACGACCCGACGCCCAGCTTCCATGCCTCATCTTCCGTATCTCCCGTAGCAACGCTGTTCGCTTCATCTCCACGCTTCCTGGGCGTCCAGGATGAAACCAGGCAGATTCCCTGCTCCCCACTCCCCGCCATCGAAAAGTTGACAAGTTTCGACAGGTATATATAGTCGACAAAAATATTCGACTATTGGGCGGGCTGCCTCACAACCACACGACTCACAACCACACCACGCAAAACAACAAGGAGGAAACACAATGAGACTCACCACCAAAGGACGCTTCGCGGTGACGGCGATGATCGACCTGGCTTCGCGCCAGGAGGATGGGCCTGTGACCTTGAACGGGATCTCGGCGCGCCAGAACATTTCCCTTTCTTACCTTGAGCAGCTGTTCGGCCGCCTGCGGCGCTGTAACCTCGTGAAGAGCGTGCGCGGGCCCGGCGGCGGTTATCGGCTGGCGCGCGACATGGACGAGATCACCGTGACCGATGTGGTGCTGGCGGTCGATGAGCCGCTCGACGCCACCCGCTGTGGCGGACGGGCAAATTGCAATAACGCGGCGCAGTGCATGACGCATGATCTGTGGGCCAACCTCAACAAGCGCATGTTCGATTATCTCGACTCGGTCACGCTGGGTTCGCTGGTCGGGCAGCGGTCTTATCCGCTCGCCGCCATGCCCGCAAACGCCTTGCCGGCGAAGGTGACGCGGGCGGAGAGCCACCCGTCCTGATCGCCTGGAATACCCGCATGTCCGATGATTCTGTTTACCTCGACTGGAATGCGACCGCGCCGCTCGATCCTGTCGTGCGCGAAGCCATGTTGCCGTGGATCGGCGCGCGTTTCGGCAATGCGTCGAGCGGCCACGAACGCGGACGGCAGGCGCGCGCGGCGATAGAGGCGGCGCGCGAGCGGGTGGCGGCCGCGGCCGGGGCCCATCCGACCGAGGTGATTTTCACCAGCGGCGGTACGGAGGCGAACAATCTGTTTCTCAAGGGGGTGGCGGCGCACGGCAAACCGGGATGGGTTGCCGTGGGCGCCACCGAACATCCCAGCGTGCTGGAGCCGGCGCGCCAGCTCGCGCGGCAGGGTTGGGCGTTGCGGGAGATCGGCGTGACGGAGTCCGGCGCGCTCGATGCGGCGGCCTGGCGCGAGGCGCTGGCGCGGCGGCCCGCCATCGTTTCGGTGATGTTCGCCAATAATGAAACCGGCGTCGTGCAGGATATTGCGGCGCTGGCTGCCGGGGCGCGCGCGGCGGGGGCGTGCTTTCACAGCGACGCGGTGCAGGCATTCGGTCGGCTGGCTCTGGATTTTCGCGCTCTTGGCCTGGCGGCGATGACGCTGTCGGCGCACAAGATCGGCGGCCCGCCCGGCGCGGGGGCGCTGCTGCTCGACAAGCGGATGGATCTGGCGCCGCTGCTCGCGGGCGGCGGGCAGGAGAGAGGTTTGCGCTCCGGCACGGAAAACGTCGCCGCGCTCGTCGGTTTTGGCGTTGCCGCCGAGCGGGCCGTGGCGCGGCAGGCGGCGGAAGCGGCGCGGCTCGCGGCCCTGCGCGAGGTGTGCGCGGCGCGGCTCGTGGCGCTGGGGGCGACGGTTTTCGCCCGTGACGCGGAACGCCTGCCCAATACGGTTTATTTCGCTTTCGACGGTATCGACGGCGGCACGCTCGTCGAGCGGCTCGACCGCGCCGGCTTCGCCTGCGGCAGCGGTTCGGCTTGCTCCAGCGCGCGGCCCGGCGCTTCGCATGTGCTGCGCGCGATGGGTGTCGCGCCCGAGCGGGCGCGCGGCGCGGTGCGGGTGAGCATGGGATGCGATACCGGGGCAGGGGAGATCGCGGCGTTCGTCGCGGCGCTTGCGCGCAACGTCGCGGCGCTGAAAAGCCTCGCCGCAGTATCGGTGTGCTGAAGAATGGTGTAAAAACGGGCATCCGTTTCGGGCGAACCGAAAAAAGACAGAGAGAAACAAAATGCTGAAATTACCGATCTATCTGGACTATTCCGCGACCACCCCGGTCGATCCGCGAGTGACGGCGGCGATGATTCCCTGGCTCACCGAGCGTTTCGGCAATCCGGCGAGCCGTTCGCACGCTTTCGGCTGGGATGCGGAGGCGGCGGTGGAAGAGGCGCGCGAAAACGTCGCGGCGCTGGTCGGGGCCGATCCGCGCGAGATCATCTGGACTTCCGGGGCCACCGAATCGGACAACCTCGCCATCAAGGGCGCGGCGCATTTCTACCGGGACAAGGGCCGGCACCTCGTCACGGTCAAGACGGAGCACAAGGCCGTGCTCGACACCGTGCGCGAACTCGAACGCGAGGGTTACACCGCGACTTATCTCGATGTGCGGGAAAACGGCCTCGTCGATCTCGACGTCTTCCGCGCCGCCCTGCGACCGGACACCAGCGTGGTTTCGGTGATGCTGGTCAATAACGAAATCGGCGTGATCCAGCCCATCGAGGAGATCGGCGCCATTTGCCGCGACAAGGGCATCGTGTTCCATGTCGATGCGGCGCAGGCCGCCGGCAAGGTCGATATCGACCTGAAGAAACTGCCCGTCGACCTGATGAGTTTTTCCGCGCACAAGACTTACGGCCCCAAGGGGGTCGGCGCGCTCTACGTGCGCCGCAAGCCGCGGATCAGGCTGCAAGCGCAGATGCACGGCGGCGGCCACGAGCGCGGCCTGCGCTCGGGTACTTTGCCGACGCACCAGATCGTCGGCATGGGCGAAGCCTTTCGCCTCGCGCGCGAGGAAATGGCGGACGAACTGGCTCGCGTCCGCGCCCTGCGCGACCGGCTGCTCGCCGGCATTTCCGCGATCGAGGCGACTTACGTCAATGGCGACCTGGAGCATCGCGCCGCGCACAACCTCAACGTCTCCTTCGCCTACATCGAGGGCGAATCCCTGATGATGGCGATCAAGGACATCGCGGTTTCCTCTGGCTCGGCCTGCACCTCGGCCAGCCTGGAGCCATCTTACGTGCTGCGCGCGCTCGGGCGCGAGGACGAACTTGCCCACAGTTCGATCCGTTTCACCCTCGGACGCTTCACCACCGCCGAAGAAATCGACTATGCTGTCGAACTACTGCGGGCCAAGGTCGGCAAATTGCGCGATCTCTCGCCCCTCTGGGAAATGGCGCAGGCGGGCATCGATCTCGACAGCGTGCAATGGGCGGCCCATTGAATAATAAAATCCGCCGGACGACAGCATCCGGCGCGACAGACAGGAGAGTGACGGCATGACCTACAGTGACAAGGTTCTGGATCATTATGAAAACCCCCGCAACGTCGGTTCCTTTGCGCAGGATGAAGAGGGCGTGGCCACGGGGATGGTCGGCGCGCCGGCCTGCGGCGACGTGATGAAGCTCCAGCTCAAGGTCGGCAGGGACGGCCTGATCGAGGACGCGCGCTTCAAGACTTACGGCTGCGGCTCGGCGATCGCCTCATCATCGCTCGTGACCGAATGGGTCAAGGGCAAGACGCTCGACGAGGCGCTGGCGATCAAGAATTCCCAGATCGCCGAAGAGCTGGCGCTGCCGCCGGTGAAAATCCACTGCTCGGTACTCGCCGAGGATGCCATCCGCGCCGCGGTGGCCGATTACAGGAAAAAACATGAGGAACAATGAAATGGGCGTTACCCTGACAGAGCGCGCCGCCCGGCATATCGCCGGCTTCATCGACAAGCGCGGCAAGGGCCTCGGCATCCGCCTGGGCGTGAAAACCTCCGGCTGCTCGGGCATGGCCTACAAGCTCGAATACGTCGACGAAACGCTCGATGACGATATCGTGTTCGACAGTCATGGCGTCAAAGTCGTCGTCGACCAGAAAAGCCTCGCCTACCTCGACGGAACCGTCATGGATTTCGTGCGCGAGGGGCTCAACGAAGGCTTCCGGTTCGACAATCCCAATGCAAAAAACCAGTGTGGCTGCGGCGAGAGCTTCAACGTCTGAATGACGATGACAGGCTGCGACTGCCGCGCGGCGGACGCCTTTTGGCTTTCCAGCAGGATTGAATGACCGTTTTCCCATGAGCGTAGACTTTTTTCTCGATTACTTCGCCCTGTTCGGACTGCCCTGCCGGTTCGGCATTAATGAGGCGGAACTCGATCGCGCCTGGCACGCCTTGCAGACCGAAGTCCATCCCGACCGGCACGCCCGCCTCTCCGACAGCGAGCGCCGCCGCGCGATGCAGGGCGCGCTGCGGGTCAACGAAGCCTATGCCACGCTCAAGGAGCCGCTCACCCGCGGCCAATACCTGCTCGAACTGGGCGGCATCGACGCCAACGCCATCCGTGGCGCCGCGATGTCCTCCGAGTTCCTGGTCGAACAAATGGAATGGCGCGAGGCGATAGAAGAAGCGCGCGCCTTCGGCGACGTCGACGCACTCGAACAACTGGCGCTGCGCCTGCGCATGCACACCGACGAAGTGACCCGACTGCTGGCTGAACAATTCGACGGCAGCCGCGACCGCGAAGCCGCCGCCGACACGGTGCGGCGTCTGATGTTCCTCGACAAGCTGCGGCACGAAATCGACGACGGACTGGCGGCGCTCGACGACTGACCGAGCACAAGGTCGTGGAAACATCATCCGCAACCGACAGACAAGGAAAAAATGGCCCTGTTGCAAATTGCCGAGCCAGGCATGTCCGCCGCGCCACACCAGCACCGGCTGGCGGTGGGCATCGACCTGGGCACGACCCATTCCCTGGTGGCGACGGTGAAAAACGGCATCGCCGTGTGCCTGGCTGACGAAGAAGGGCGCGCCCTCATACCCTCGGTCGTCCATTACCGCGACGATGGCGAAATCGAACTCGGGTTCGACGCCCTGGACGCGCGGGTCGCCGACCCCAAGAACACCATCGTCTCGGTCAAGCGTTTCATGGGGCGCGGCTTCGCCGACGTGGCGCACATCGAGGCCATGCCCTACGTCTTCGAGGAAACCCCCGGCATGCTGCGCCTGCGTACCGTGCAAGGCAGCAAAAGCCCGGTGGAAATCTCCGCCGAAATCCTGCGCGCCCTGCGCCTGCGCGCCGAAGCGAGCCTGGGCGGCGAACTCTCCGGCGCCGTGATCACGGTACCGGCCTATTTCGACGACGCGCAGCGGCAGGCGACCAAGGACGCGGCGCGCCTGGCTGGACTGCGCGTATTGCGCCTCCTGAACGAACCGACCGCGGCCGCCGTGGCCTACGGGCTGGACAACGCCGTCGAAGGCGTCTACGCCGTCTTCGACCTCGGCGGCGGCACCTTCGACCTCTCCATCCTCAAGCTCACGCGCGGCGTCTTTGAAGTACTCGCCACCAATGGCGACGCCGCGCTCGGCGGCGACGACTTCGACCAACGCCTTTACTGCTGGGTACTCGACCAGGCCCGCATCGCCCCGCCGTCGGCCGAAGATACCCGGCGCCTGCAAATGAAAGCGCGCAAAGTGAAAGAGCTGCTCACCGTGAGCGAAGAAGCGCAATTCCGCCTCCAGCTCGACTCGGGCGAAATGGTCGATCTGCCCGTGAGCCGCGCCGCCTTCTTCGAGATGACGCAGCCGCTCGTGCGGAAAACGCTCGCCCCGATGCGCCGGGCCCTGCGCGACGCAAAACTTGCCGTGCGCGACATCAAGGGCGTCGTCATGGTTGGCGGCGCGACGCGCATGCCGCATGTCCAGCGCGCGGTGGCCGAGTTTTTCGGACAGGAACCGCTCACCAACCTCGACCCCGACCGGGTCGTCGCCCTCGGCGCCGCGATGCAGGCCAACGCGCTTGCCGGCAACCGCAAGGCGGGCGACGACTGGTTGCTGCTCGACGTGATTCCCCTCTCGCTCGGCCTGGAAACCATGGGGGGGCTTTCCGAGAAAATCATCGCGCGCAACGCTACCCTGCCGATTGCGCGGGCGCAGGAATTCACCACCTTCAAGGACGGCCAGACCGCGATGGCCTTCCACGTCGTGCAGGGCGAGCGGGAACTCGTCTCCGACTGCCGCTCGCTCGCCCGGTTCGAGTTGCGCGGCATCCCCCCCATGGTCGCGGGCGCGGCGCGCGTCCGCGTCACCTTCCAGGTCGATGCCGACGGCCTGCTTTCGGTCTCGGCGCGCGAAGCCAGCACCGGCGTGGAAGCGAGCATCCTGGTCAATCCCTCCTACGGCCTGGGCGACGACGAAATTGCCGGCATGCTGCGCGCCGGCATCGAGCGCGCCGGAGAAGACTTCGC
>JAIRNL010000268.1 GCA_031258035.1 Azoarcus sp.
AAACACGGCCCGATGTCCGGCCCGGCCCATGAATCGACGAAACCAGCCAGGACAACATGGACCAGAAGATCGAGAGTTTCATCATCATCGGCGCCACCAGGAAAGGGGAAACCTTCCGCCCAAGCGACTGGGCGGATCGCCTGTGCGGCATCATGGCAACCTTCGGCAATGACAATCGTGTGAAGTATTCGCAGTTCGTGCGCCCCGGATGCAGTCTCACCGGGCAGAAAACCGTGATCGTCGACGCCCGCCTGCACCAGGCCAATCCCACTGCCTACCAGTTCGTGGTCGACTTCGCGCGCAGCAACGACTTGCAGGTCGAACCGATCGACGACGACCAGATCTGACCTCCGCGTTCCGCTCTTAGTCCTGGAAACAGGCGGGCGGACGGTGTCCGCCGGGGGGTCAGTCCGCGGAATGCCTGTATGCGCTCAAAAGGTCGCCGTGTCCGGGTTTGGCCCGATCCGGTTGCCGATGCCATCGAGCGCAGCCAGGCGCGCCATATCGTCGTCATCGAGGGTGAAATCGAACACCGCGAAGTTTTCCGTGATGCGGTCGGCATGAACGGATTTCGGGATCACCAGCAGCCCGTTGTCGAGATGCCAGCGGATGAGCGTCTGCGCCGCAGTCTTGCCGTGTTTGGCGGCGATCTCGCGCACGGTGCCGCTCCCGAGCAATGCTCCCTGTCCGAGCGGACTCCACGATTGCGTGCGGATGCCCCGCGCGGCGTGGTAGGTCTGTAATCCCTTTTGCTGGAAATCCGGATGCAGTTCGATCTGGTTGACCGCCGGCGTCACGCCCGTTTCGGCAACGATTGTTTCGAGATGCGGCACCTGGAAGTTGGAAACGCCGATCGAGCGCGCCCGCTTTTCTTCTTTCAGGCGAATCAGCGCGCGCCAACTGTCGAGATAGCGATTCTGTCGCGGCGCCGGCCAGTGGATCAGGTAAAGGTCGACGTAATCCAGCCGCAGGCGTTTGAGGCTGTCGTCGAAAGCGCGCAACGCTTCGTCATAGCCCTGGTGGTCGTTCCACAGCTTGGTGGTGACGAAATATTGTTCGCGGGCCAGTCCCGATTCCCGCAAGCCATCGCCGACGCCGTTTTCGTTGCCGTAGATCGCGGCGGTATCCACCAGACGATAACCGGCCCGGAGCGCGGCAGCGACGCTTGCCGCCGCCTCCGACGCCGGCGTCTGCCACGTCCCCAACCCGAGTTGGGGAATGGCCGCGCCATCGTTCAGGGTCAGGGAGGGATTGAAGGCAATTCCAGTCATGACACGCTCCGAGAGTGAAGGGCAGCGCGCAGTCTAACCGCATGGGGCATGCCCGTGCAAAACCTTTGTCATGCGTTCATGGGTGTCGCGCGCCCAGGCGCCGCCAGATTTCCACGGTCAGCGCCGCCGTGTTCATGCTGTAGAAATGCAATCCCGGCGCGCCGCCGCGCAGGAGGCGCTCGCAAAGCCGGGTAACGACATCCAGGCCGAAAGCGCGGATGGCGGCGGCATCGTCGCCATGGTTCTCGAATGTCTTGCGCATCCAGCGCGGGATATCCGTGCCGCAGGCATCCGAGAAACGCGCAAGCCTGGAAAAGCTCACGATGGGCATGATGCCGGGAATGATGGGAATATCCACGCCCATGGCGCGGACTTTTTCCACGAAATGAAAATAGGCGTCGGCATTGTAAAAATATTGCGTAATCGCGGCATCCGCGCCGGCTCGCACTTTGCGAACAAAATTCTGCAAGTCGATCCCGGGCGTCCTGGCTTGCGGATGCCATTCCGGATAGGCGGCGACGATGATCCGGAAGGCATCGCCGGTCGCCTCGCGGATGAATTCGACCAATTCGTTGGCGTAGTGAAACTCGCCGGGGTCGGCCGCCATGCCGGAAGGCAGGTCGCCACGCAGCGCCACGATGCGGCGGATGCCGGCGGCCCTGAATGCGTCCAGCGATTCCAGGATGCCCGTCCGGCTGGAACCGATGCAGGACAGATGCGGCGCGGCTTCGCGCCCTTCTTCCGTGATTTCCTTCACGATGGCGAATGTGCGCTCGCGGGTGGAACCGCCGGCGCCATAAGTCACGGAAAAGAATTCCGGCTTCAGGGCCGCGAGCTTTTCGCGCTCGGCCCGCAGTTTTGCGATGCCCTCGTCGGTCTGGGGCGGGAAAAATTCGATGGAAAGCTCAGTGGTCATGTGAAATCCAGATGAAAAACTCGCGGTTGCCATCGCTGCCCGTGATGGGGCTGTCGAACCAGCCGCGAACTTTCAGCCGCAGGGCGTGGGCGCAGGCCCGCAGCCGTTCTTCCACGCCGGCGTAAAGCGCCGGGTCGCGCACGATGCCGCCCTTGCCGACGTTCGCCGGCCCAACCTCGAACTGGGGTTTGACGAGCAGGAGCATGTTCCCCGCCGCGCCGAGCAAGGCGGGCAGGCTGGGCAGGACCAGCGCGAGGGAGATGAAGCTGACATCGGCCACGATCAGGTCGAACCCGGCGGCGGGCATGCTTTCTCCCAGATCGGCGGCGGTGAGCGCGCGGCAATTGATGCCCTCGAATGCGGTCACGCGCGCTTCGCGCGTCAGGCGGGGGTGCAGTTGTCCGCGCCCCACGTCCACCCCCACGACCCGCGCCGCGCCGCCCTGCAACAGGCAATCGGTGAAACCGCCCGTGGATTGGCCGACATCGAGGCAAACCAGGCCGGCGACCGGCAAGCCGCTTTTCTTCAGCGCCCCCGCAAGTTTCAGGCCGCCACGGGAGACATGGCGGCTTTCGTCTGAAGCAGCCAGCGTCAGCTTCGTCCCGACGGACAATGCCTGCGCCGGTTTCGAGATCGCCCCGCCCGCCCAGCCGACGCGCCCCGCCCCGATGAAGCCCTGTGCTTCCGCGCGGGAGGCAGCGAGCCCCTGCCGAACGAGCAAGACATCGGCGCGCACCATGCCGGGCGCGCGTCCAGCCGGGGGCGGCGCCGCCCGGGGCGGCTTCCTTGTCTGGCGGGCGTGGAAGGAATTCATGCTCATGGCGTGTCGGGTCTGTCCGGCTTGTCGGCGCGGGCGATAGAGTATCCGTTTTTGCCCGGGCTGGCGATGACGGCTTTCTTGCGCCTGGGAATGCGCTTATATATATCTTGACCCGCTCCGGGCGCGCCCCTACCATTTGTGGTTTTCACGAGCCGCCACCTTGCCCGCACTGCAATTATTCGCGCCGATCGCCGCCGACATGCGCGTGGTCGATGTCCTCATCCGCGAGCGGCTCTACTCCGATGTGGCGCTGATCCGGCAAATGGCGGAGTACATCATCCACAGCGGCGGCAAGCGGCTGCGGCCCGCCCTGGTGCTTTTCGCCGCCAACGCGCTCGGATATCGCGGCACGCAACACCACGAACTGGCTGCCGTCGTCGAGTTCATCCACACCTCCACCCTGCTGCACGACGATGTCGTCGACGAATCCGAACTGCGGCGCGGCAACAAGACTGCCAACGCCCTGTTCGGCAATGCCGCCTCGGTGCTGGTGGGGGATTTCCTCTACTCCCGCGCCTTCCAGATGATGGTGAACGTCGACGACATGCGGGTGATGCAGGTTCTCGCCGAAGCCACCAACGTCATCGCCGAGGGTGAAGTATTGCAGTTGCTCAATTGCCACGATGCCGATGTCACGGTTGCCGGGTATTTGCAGGTCATCCGTTGCAAGACGGCCAAGCTGTTCGAGGCCGCGGCCCGCCTCGGCGCCATCCTCGCCAACGCGGGCCCGGCGCTCGAACAGGCGCTGGCCGATTTCGGCATTCACCTGGGCACGGCGTTCCAGATCGTCGACGATGTGCTCGACTACTCCGCCGACGAAGCCGAAACCGGCAAGCATCTGGGTGACGACCTTGCCGAAGGCAAGCCGACCTTGCCGCTGATCCACGCCATGCAACACGGCACGCCCGAACTGGCTGCGCAGGTGCGTCTGGCTATCGAAACCGGCGGGCGCGACGATTTTCCCGCCGTGCTGGAGGCGATCCAGGCCACCCACGCCCTGGAGGCCGCGCGCAGCCACGCCCGCGCCGAAGCCGACCAGGCGGCCGCGGCGCTCCAGGCTCTTCCGTCTTCCGTTTTCAAGGATGCTTTGCTAGAATTGACGGACTTTGCGGTTTCAAGAGGGTTTTGATCAGGGCTCTGGTCAAAACCCTTGTCGTAAAAGGTTTCGGGGAATAGCTCAGCCTGGTAGAGCACTGCGTTCGGGACGCAGGGGCCGGAGGTTCGAATCCTCTTTCCCCGACCATATTGGAACGAAAAGCCCAACAAAAGCCCAACCATTCCGGTTGGGCTTTTCGTTTTCCGGCCC
>JAIRNL010000276.1 GCA_031258035.1 Azoarcus sp.
GATCCGGTTGACGTGGTCGATGTCGTCGTATTTGTAGGTCGTGCTCTGGACGATGGGCAGGACGCGCGGTTCGCTCACCTTGGGGTCGTAGCCGCCCTGGATGCAGAGGGTATCGAAGGACAGGCGCGGCGGCGCGGCGGCTTCGGCGGCGGCATCCCCGGTTGCTTTGGCCTTTTTTGCGGATTTGGCTGGTTTTTTCGGTACGGCGGATTTGGACATGGCGAAATACGGCTGGAAATGGAAAAGCATGATGTAGGGGCGGCCCCCCGTGGCCGCCCTGGGGGTATAGCGCGCGCGCCGCGTTGCCCCCCTCCCGGCGGGATGCGGGGCGGTGAATCGTGGCGGGCGTCCTGACGCGCGGCGCGGGCAGCTTACCAGCTTTTCCCCAGCCCCAGCCGGTTCAGCACTTCGTGCCGCAGGCCGGTGAGCACGGATCGTCGCGGTGGCGCGGGTAGGGACGCTCGATCCTGACTTCGGTGACGATTTTCGCCGGGCGTGGGCTGAAAATCACCACGCGCTGAGCCAGGAACAGTGCCTCTTCCACGTCGTGGGTGACGAGCAGCACCGAGAAGCCATTCTTCTGCCATAGCGACACGAGCTCGCTTTGCATCTCCAGGCGGGTGAGCGAATCGAGCTTGCCCAGCGGTTCGTCGAGGATCAGCAGTCTCGGATTGTTGACCAACGCCCGAGCCAGGGCGACGCGCTGCGCCATGCCGCCGGAGAGTTGGTGCGGGTAGGATCTGGCAAAGCCCTCCAGCCCCACTTTGCACAGCGCGGCGTCCACCCTGGTTTTTTCCTGCTTCAGGATGCCCTGCGCCTGCAATCCCAGCGCGACGTTGTCCCACACCGTGCGCCATGGGAACAGGGTCGGATCCTGGAACACCACGATGCGCGAAGGGTCGGGGCGGGTGATCGGGTTGCCGTCCTGGGTGATCGTGCCGGCGGCGGCGGGTTCCAGCCCCGCCACGAGGCGCAGGAGCGTCGACTTGCCGCAACCGCTGGGGCCGAGCAGGGCGACGAATTCGCCGGGGGCGACGTCGAGATCGACGTTTTCCAGCACCTCCAGGCGACCGGAGGGCGCATCGAACCCATGGCTCACCCCTTCGACGCGAATCCGCGAGGCGCCAGGCGCCGCCGTCGAGGGCTCGATGGGCTCGGGGCGCGGTTTTTCCACGGCGGCCGCTACCATTTGACGATTCCTTTCTGCCAGACGAGCACGCGGTCGCGCACGGCGAAGAGCAGTGAAATGAGGCTGGAGAAAATGACGGTCATCACGATCAGCGCCGCATACATGTTGACGTAGGAGGCGTAGCCCTGCGCCCAGGTGAGATACCAGCCCAGGCCGGACTTGACGCCCATCATCTCGGCCACGATCAGCACCACGAACGAACTGCCGAAGCCCATGAAAAGCCCGACGAACACCTGCGGCAAGGCGGCGGGAATGGCGACGCGGAAAATCAGGAACCATTCGGAGGCGCCCATCGTGCGCGCCACGTCGTAATACGCCTTGTTGACGCCCGCCACGCCCGACCACGTCAGGATCGCCACTGGAAAGCCCGTCGCCAGCGCGATCAGGAAGACGGAGGCGGCGTGGCTCGACGGGAAGAAGAAAAAGGCGATGGGAAGGAGCGCCGTGGGCGGCAAGGGCCCGAGGAAGCGCAGGAGCGGATGCACCCAGTAGCTGATCGCGCGCGACCAGCCGATGGAGATCCCGACCGTGAAACCCACCGCCGCGCCCCAGAGCACGCCTTCGAGCAGGAGCTTGAGCGAGTTGTAGGTGCTGTCGGCCAGACGCGCGTAGTCGTTCGCATAGGCGTCGATGAGGCTGGAGGGCGGCGCGAAGAAAGGCGGCGGCAGCGCGCCCGTCTTGGCGGTGAGGATTTCCCACAGCGCCAGGATGAGGGCGGAGACGACGATCCATGGCGCGCCCCGGCTGAACACCGCGTTGGCGCGGGCGAGGAGGGAGAACCGCGCGCTCGTCGACAGGGCGAGGAGGGCCCATGTCACCGCGATGGCGGCGGCGGCGGTGCCGAATTCCGCGGTATAGGCCCAATCCTCGAACCCGGCGGGCTTGTTGGGCCACAGCAGGGTGAGTGCAGCCAGGAGGCCCCAGGCCGCGGCGGCGGCGAATCCCAGCCAGTGCGGGCGGCGCGCCGGACGGGGCTGGGCCGACGCGGCCTGCGCCGTGGGGAGGATTTCCACGACGGCGGCGCTCCCGGCGGATGGCGGCTTGCGGTCGAAACCGGATACGACCTTGGCCTCTTGCGGCAGGGGCGCGGTCGCGGCAATTGCGCTCGAACTCATGACGATCCCTTTTTTCCGTTCTCCGTCCGCCCGCTCAAAGCACCTTCACGAAAACGTGATCGGCGTATTTCCCCGGATCGGTGCTGGCTTTGAGGACGCCCAGCTTTTTGAAGTCCTGCGCGTAGAAAGCGATCTCGTCGCGCAGGTCGGTGCCGACCGGGTGATGGTGCAGGTTGAGCGTCGCATAAAGCTCTTTCAGCTCGGCCAGCGTCATGTTCGTGGTGTATTTGAGGAAAATCTTCGCGCTCTCCTCGATGTTGCGGCCCGTCCAGTCGTAGGCCTCGATCAGCGAGCGCGTCAGCGCCACCGCCACGGGCTTCCTGGTGCGCGCGAGATTGCCGTTGATGCCGATCACGCAGCAGGCTTTGTTGTGATACTCGCCCTGGTTGTTGGTCGCCAGCTCCACGAACTTGCCCCGGGAATCGCGCTCGATCTTGAATGCCATGGGGTCGCTGTCGGCGACGGCATGGATTTCGCCCTTTTCCGCCGCGAGGCCGAGCAGGTCGCGCTGGTATACCCGCCAGGTGATTTCCTTTTCCGGGTCGATGCCGTTCTTTTTCAGATAGACGCTGAAGAAATGCGTCGCCGGCGCGCCGAGGTCGGGCACGCCGATGGTCTTGCCGCGCAGGTCGGCGAGCTTGTCGACCTTGCCCGGCCTGTAGCCGATCAGCCGCACGCAGCCGCCATGCAGGCCCGCGACCACCTTGACGTCGAAACCGGCTTCCAGCGGCTTCAGCCAGCGGAAGATCATGCCCACCGCCGCGTCCGATTTGCCGGTGGCGATGGATTCCAGCAACTGGTCGGTAGAGCCTGAGTAGTTGACGAGCGTGACATCCAGGCCGTTTCTCTCGAAGATGCCGGTCTCCTTGGCGACGGCAATCGGCGTCAGGCAGAAAGAAGTCTGGTTCCAGGCGAACGACAGGGGCGTGAGTCTGGCGGGCGCGGCCTGTGCCCAGACTTGCCCGCCGACGCCGAGCAGGGGGGCAGCCAGCGCGGCGGAACCGGCGGCAGCCAGGAGCGCGCGCCGCTTCGGGCTGGGGAGAGTGGAAGCCGCGGCGGGGGTCTTTTCTTCATGAGACATGGCATTTCCTCGCAATCGTTACGAAAGGGGGCCAGTCTAGCGGGATGCCTCATGAACGATAAAGAATAAAAGGTCATTCACATAGCTGCAAAAACATATAAGCAGCAAGGGAATACATAGCTTTTTTTTGGATATGCGGCTGGCGCTTCGGCCCGGCGGCAACGGCGCTCGCGGCGCAAGGTTTTGGCTTCACGGTTTTCGCGCTGCCGGGCGCGCCGCGCAATGCGCGCGAATGCCGGAACAGGTCAGTCCCGGCACTCGCGGGATCGGGCCATCATGGCGCGGCGGGCGGCGTCCCGGTATCCGGGGCGCGCTGCCCGCCCTGGATTTGGCGGGCGCGTTCGAGCGCGGCGGCGAGATTGGGGCAGATATTTTCCGCGCCGAGATGTTCGATGAATCCGGAGCGACGGATCAGCGAACCCGGCTGTTTGCCGAGGGCGCACAGGATCAGCGTCGCGCCGCGTTTTTTCAGGCTGCGGTGCAGGCTTTGCAGGATGTCGAGGCCGGTGGTGTCGATGCTGATGACCTTGTCGAGATCGAGAATCGCCGTTTCGGGAAAGTCGTCCTGGGCGAGGAGTTGGGTTTCGAGTTTGTTGGCGGCGCCGAAGAAAAGGCTGCCGGAAAGTTTCCAGGCGCGGATGTGCCTGTCCCCGCCGCAGTCCTGCGCGGAAAGCGCGACAGGCTCGATCCGGGTCAGGTCGGCGATGCGGTAGATGAAAAAGATACTGGCCAGCACCATGCCAAGCTCGACCGCCAGGGTCAGGCCGAAAACGATCGTGACCAGGAAGGTGCCCAGCAGGATGCTGCGGTAGTTGTTCGAGTAGCGCGCCAGCTCGCGCGGCGACAGGGCATGCCAGTCGCCCATGTTGAGGGCGACGACGACGACGATGGCCGAGAGCGTCGCCAGCGGGATGTGGCTTGCCAGCGGGGCGAGGACGAGGACGATGGCAAGCAGCACGAAAGAATGGATGATGCCGGCGACCGGCGTCGTGCCGCCGCTCCTGATGTTGGTGGCGGTGCGGGCGATGGCGCCGGTGGCGGCAAAACCGCCGAAGAGCGGCGCAACGACGTTGGCGATGCCCTGGGCCATCAATTCCTGGTTGGGGTCGTGGCGGTCGTCGATCTGGGTGTCCGCGACGCGGGCCGAGAGCAACGATTCGATTGCGCCCAGGATCGCAATGGCGAGCGCGGAGGGGATGAGATCGCGCAGGGCCTCCAGCGTGAGGACGGGCAGGCCGAAAGCGGGCAGATCTTGCGGAATGCCGCCGAAACGCGAGCCGATGGTGTCGGTCGGCAGGCTGAACAGCGCGTTGATCGTGGTGAAGATCAGCAGCACCGCGAGCGGCCCCGGCAGGCGCCGCATCCAGCGTACCCGCATGGCCCCGCGGTTCCAGGCGACCAGGACGGCGAGCGAGGCGACGGAGACAGCCAGCGTCTGCCAGTGCAGTCCGGGCAGGGCGGCGTAGAGTACCTTGATCTTGGCGAAGAATTCGCCGGGCAGGCTCTTGATCGGCAGGCCGAGGAAATCCTTGACCTGCGAGAGAAAGATGACCACGGCGATGCCGCTGGTAAAGCCGGTGACCACCGCGCGCGGGATGAAGCGGATCATGTTGCCGAGCCGGAACGCGCCGAGCGCGAAGAGCATGAAGCCGGACATCATCGTGGCGACCAGCAGGTTGGCGACGCCCAGATTGGCGACGATGCCGTAGACGATGGGGATGAATGCCCCGGTCGGGCCGCCGATCTGCACCTTCGAGCCGCCCAGGAGCGAAATCAGCAGGCCGGCGACGATGGCCGTCCAGATGCCGGCGGCGGGCGACATGCCGCTGGCGATGGCGAAGGCCATGGCCAGCGGCAGGGCGAGCACGCCGACGATGATGCCCGCCGACAAGTCCTGGATGAATGCGCCGCGTCCGTAGCCGGGCAGGGTGTCGAGGAGTTTGGGGCGGAAGGGGAA
>JAIRNL010000143.1 GCA_031258035.1 Azoarcus sp.
TGCGATTGCGATTGTTTCTACGCCTCGGTCGAAATGCGCGACGATCCAACGCTGCGCGGCAGGCCGCTTGCCGTGGGCGGGCGGGCCGAGGCGCGCGGGGTGGTCGCCACCTGCAACTACGAGGCGCGCGCTTTCGGCGTGCATTCGGCGATGTCGACGGCGCGGGCCTTGCGGCAGTGTCCGCATCTCGTCCTGCTGCCGCCGGATTTCCGCCGTTACCGCGAGGCTTCGCGGCAGATCCTCGCCATCTACCGCGACGTCACGCCACTGGTGGAGCCGCTCTCGCTCGATGAAGCTTATCTCGACGTGAGCGGCATCGACCGCTGCCAGGGGTCGGCGACGCTGATGGCCGAGGAAATCCGCGCCCGCATCCGCGCCGAAGTGCGCATCACCGCCTCGGCGGGCATCGCGCCCAACAAATTTCTCGCCAAGGTCGCCAGCGATTGGAACAAGCCCGATGGCCAGTTCGTCGTCCGACCGCGCGATGTCGATGCTTTCGTTGCCGCCTTGCCGGTGGGGAAGATTTTCGGCGTCGGCAAGGTGACGGCGGCGCGGTTGCAAAAGTATGGGATTCATACCTGCGGCGACTTGCGCGCCTGGGACATTGCCCGCCTCGCCGATGAATTCGGACGCTTCGGCGCGACGCTGCATCAGCTTTGCCGCGGCATCGACGAGCGCCCGGTGCGTCCGGATCGTGTCCGCAAGTCCTTGTCGGTGGAAACGACTTACGCCCGCGATTTGCCCGATCTCGCCGCCTGCCATGCCGAGCTGCCGGCGCTGATCGCGGAGTTCCGCCGCCGTTTCGCCCGCCTGCCCGCCGCGCGACCGGTGCATAAGGCGGTGACGAAGGTGAAGTTCGCCGATTTCACGCAGACCACCGCCGAATGCGTGAGCGCCATGCCGGAGGACGCGGTGTGGGGCGCCCTGCTCGACGAAGCCTGGGCGCGCGGGAAACGGGCGGTGCGGCTGCTGGGCGTGGGGGTGCGGTTCGCCGACGCGGGGGAGGCGCAGCGCGATCTGTTCGAGTAGGCGGCGGATGCCGGGCGCGCGACCGGCATCATGCCTTCAGGTGCCGAAAAACGCCCGCACCTTGTCCATCCACGATTTTGCTTTCGGGTTGTGGCGGTCGCCATTGCTGAGGGAGATTTCGTCGAATTCCCACAGGAGTTCGCGCTGGCGCTCGGTGAGGTTGACCGGCGTCTCCACGACCACATGGCAGAGCAGGTCGCCGCGGATCTGGCTGCGCACGTTCTTGATGCCCTTGCCGCGCAGGCGGAAGGCTTTGCCGCTTTGCGTCTCCGCCGGGATTTTCAGGCGCGCCACACCATCGAGCGTGGGGATTTCGATTTCGCCGCCGAGCGCGGCGGTGGCGAAACTGACCGGCATCTCGCAATGCAGGTCGTCGTGTTCGCGCTTGAATACCGAATGGGGGCGGATGTGGATTTCGACGTACAGATCGCCCGAGGGGCCCCCATTGACGCCCGGTTCGCCATGGCCGGTGTGGCGCAGGCGGGCGCCTTCGCCGATACCGGCGGGGATGTCGACCCTGAGCGTCTTCTGCCGTTTCACCCGGCCCGCGCCGCCACAGTCGCGGCAGGGGTCGGGAATGATGCGGCCGCTGCCGTGGCATCTGGGACACGGTTGCTGGAGCGAGAAAAAGCCCTGCTGGATGCGCATCTGGCCGGAGCCGCCACAGTTCGGGCAGGTGGTGGCATGGGTGCCAGGCTTGGCGCCGGTGCCGTGGCAGGTCTCGCATTCTTCGATGGTGGGGATGCGGATGGTTTTTTCCGCGCCGCGCGCCGCTTCTTCGAGCGAGATTTCGAGGTTGTAGCGCAGATCGGCGCCGCGATAGACGTTGGAGCGCCCGCGTCCGCCGCCGAAGAGGTCGCCGAAGATATCGGAAAAGGCGTCCCCGAAGCCTTCATAACCGCCGCCGCCCCCGCCCATGTCCATGGCCGCCTCGACGCCGGCGTGGCCGAAGCGGTCGTAGGCGTCGCGCTTTTTGGCGTCGGAGAGAATTTCGTAGGCTTCCTTGGCTTCCTTGAACCGTTCCTCGGCCTCTTTGTTGTCCGGGTTGCGGTCGGGATGGTATTTCATCGCCAGTTTGCGATAAGCCTTCTTGATGTCGCTGTCGTCGGCGTCACGATTGACGCCGAGAATGTCGTAATAGTCTTTCTTGGACATGGTGCTGTGCCTGGAATAAGTACAGGGCGTTTTCGCGCAAAAGCCGAGCCTTCATCGGCATGGTTCCCGATGAAGGCTCGGCTGCCGTGGCGGGCCGCCGGAGACAGGAGGTTACTTCTTGTCCTTCACTTCGGTGAACTCGGCATCGACCACGTCGGCATCGGCCGCCGTGTTCCCATCGCCGCCACCAGGGGCGCCGGCCTGCTGCGCGCCGCCCGCCGCCTGTTGCTGCGCGTACATCGCTTCGCCCAGTTTCTGGCTCGCCGCCGCCAGCGCCAGCGCGCTGGTTTCGATCCGGCCTTTGTCGTCGCCCTTGATCGCTTCCTCGGCGCCCTTGATCGCGGCCTCGATCCTGGCCTTTTCATCCGGGGTGACTTTATCGCCATATTCGGCGAGCGCCTTGCGGGTGGCATGGATCAGGCCGTCGCATTCGTTCCGGGCATTCACCAGTTCGCGGGTTTTCTTGTCTTCCTCGGCATGGGCGGCGGCGTCTTGCACCATGCGCTGGATTTCGTCGTCCGACAGCCCCGAGTTGGCCTTGATGGTGATCTTGTTTTCCTTGTTGGTCGCCTTGTCCTTGGCCGAGACGTGCAGGATGCCGTTGGCGTCGATGTCGAAGGTGACTTCGATCTGCGGCATGCCGCGCGGCGCGGGCGGGATGTCGGCGAGGTTGAACTGGCCGAGGCTCTTGTTGCCGGCGGCCATGTCGCGTTCGCCTTGCAGGACGTGGATCGTGACCGCCGACTGGTTGTCGTCGGCGGTGGAGAACACCTGGCTCGCCTTGGTCGGGATGGTGGTGTTCTTCTGGATGAGCTTGGTCATGACCCCGCCCAGGGTTTCGATGCCGAGTGAAAGCGGGGTGACATCGAGCAGCAGCACGTCCGTGACCTCGCCTTGCAGCACGCCGCCCTGGATGGACGCGCCGACCGCCACGGCTTCGTCGGGATTGACGTCCTTTCTCGGCTCCTTGCCGAAGAACGCCTTCACTTTCTCCTGCACCTTGGGCATGCGGGTCTGGCCGCCGACGAGGATCACGTCGTTGATGTCGGAGACTTTCACGCCGGCGTCCTTCAGGGCGATGCGGCACGGTTCGATCGAGCGTTCGATCAGGTCTTCGACCAGCGCCTCGAACTTGGCGCGGGTGATCTTGAGCGTGAGGTGTTTCGGGCCGTTCGCATCCGCGGTGATGTAGGGCAGGTTGATTTCGGTCTGCTGGCTGGAAGAGAGTTCGATCTTGGCTTTTTCGGCGGCCTCTTTCAGGCGTTGCAGGGCGAGCACGTCGTTCTTGAGGTCGACGCCCTGTTCCTTTTTGAATTCGGTGACGATGTAGTCGATGATGCGTTGGTCGAAATCCTCGCCGCCGAGGAAGGTGTCGCCGTTGGTGGAGAGCACCTCGAACTGGTGTTCGCCGTCGATGTCGGCGATTTCGATGATGGAAATGTCGAACGTGCCGCCGCCGAGGTCATAGACCGCGATCTTGGCGTCGCCCGGCTTTTTGTCGAGGCCGAAAGCGAGCGCCGCCGCCGTGGGCTCGTTGATGATGCGGCGCACTTCCAGCCCGGCGATCCGGCCCGCGTCCTTGGTGGCCTGACGCTGGCTGTCGTTGAAATAGGCGGGCACGGTGATGACCGCCTCGGTGATTTCCTCGCCAAGGTAATCCTCGGCGGTTTTCTTCATCTTGCGCAGCACTTCGGCGGAGACCTGCGGCGGGGCGATTTTCTTGTCGCGCACATCCACCCAGGCGTCGCCGTTGTCGGCCTTGACGATCTTGAAAGGCATCAGGCTGATGTCCTTCTGGACTTCTTTCTCCTCGAAGCGGCGGCCAATCAGGCGCTTGACCGCGAACAGGGTGTTCCGGGCGTTGGTGACCGCCTGCCGCTTGGCCGGGGCGCCGACCAGGATTTCCCCGTCGTCGGCGTAGGCGACCACGGACGGCGTGGTGCGGGCGCCCTCGGAATTTTCGATGACCTTGGGCTTGCCGCCTTCCATGACCGAAACGCAGCTATTGGTGGTGCCCAGGTCGATGCCGATGATCTTGCTCATGAGGTGTGTTCCTTTTCATTGATATTCGGACGCGGGCCGCTT
>JAIRNL010000145.1 GCA_031258035.1 Azoarcus sp.
TTCGACCGCGCGCTCCTCGACCGCGCCGAGCAGGAAATCAAGCGCCAGTACCTGGCCCGCGGCAAATATGCCGCCACCATCACCACCACGGTGACGCCGCTCGAACGAAATCGCGTCGGTATCACCTTCAGCGTCGACGAAGGAGATGTCGCGCGCATCAAGCAGATCAAGATCGTCGGCGCCGGGGTGTTCGATGCCGACGACCTGATAGATCTGTTCGAGCTCTCCACGCCCGGTTGGTTCACCTGGTATACCAAGAGCGACCAGTATTCGCGCCAGAAGCTTGCCGCCGATCTCGAACGCCTGCGTTCGCATTACCTCGATCGCGGTTATCTCGATTTCAACATCGAATCCACCCAGGTTTCGATCACGCCGGACAAGAAGAACATCTACATCACGATCAACCTCCAGGAAGGCGAGCGCTACACCGTCACCGGGGTGCGCTACACGGGCGATCTGGTGTTGCCCGAATCCGAATACCTGAAGCTGACCACCGTCCATCCTGGCGAAATCTTTTCGCGCGAGCGCCTGACCGAGACCACCAAGGCCGTCACCGACCGCCTGGGCAACGAGGGGTACGCCTTCGCCAACGTCAACGCCTCGCCGGATGTCGACAAGGAAAAGCGCGAAGTCGCCTTCACCATCTTCGTCGACCCGGGCCGCAAGGTATATGTGCGCCGCATCAACGTGGCGGGCAACACCAAGACCCGCGACGAGGTCATCCGCCGCGAGATGCGGCAGATGGAAAGCGCCTGGTACGACGCGTCGGCGATCAACCGCTCGCGCGAGCGCATCGACCGGCTGGGCTTTTTCGATGAGGTGTCGGTCGAGACGCCTCCCGTGGCGACGACGACGGACCAGGTCGATGTCAATTTCTCGGTCAAGGAACGACGCACCGGCAACCTGATGCTCGGGATGGGGTATTCCTCTTCCGAAAAGGCCGTGTTGCAGGCGTCCATTTCCGAGCGCAACCTTTTCGGTTCCGGCAACAACGCGACCCTGGCGTTCGATACCAGCAAGTCCGGCCGCACGCTCTCGTTCTCCTTTACCGATCCGTATTTCACCGTCGATGGCCTGAGCCTGGGGTGGGACGCCTATTACCGCACCTACGATCCGTCCAACATCCTGTCGGTGTCTCCCTACAAAATGATCTCGGCTGGCACGGGCCTGCGCGTGGGCTATCCGATCGCCGAGGACGACAGCATCAGCTTCGGCCTGAGCGTCGACCGCACCAAGATCACGACCTACGAAGACAGCACGGATCAATACAAACGGTTCTGCAAGGATTTCGATTGCAGCAATCCCGATACCGGCGTCGGCAACGTCAGCGTGAGCAGCCTGCTGCTCAGCGCTGGCTGGGGGCGCGACAGCCGCAACAGCTTCCTTTATCCGACCAAGGGCACTTACCAGCGCATCTATGGCGAAATCGCGACGCCGCCGGGCAAGCTGCGCTACAGCAAGCTGATTTACCAGTTCCAGCACTGGATTCCGGTCGGTAGCGCCTCGGCGCTGATGTTCAATGCGGAATTTGGCTGGGCCAAGGGGTATGGCGGCAAGCCCGTGCCGTTCTACAAGAATTTCTACCTTGGCGGCATCGGCTCGGTGCGTGGCTACGAAGCGAGTTCGATGGGGCCAAGGGACGAAAACGACGATGCCGTCGGCGGCACGCGCAAGTTCGTCAGCAACCTCGAATTCTTCTTCCCGATGCCGGGATCGGGGCGCGATCGCTCGTTCCGCTTCTCGACGTTCATCGACGCCGGCTACGTCTGGGGCGAAGATCCGGAAACGCGCAAGCGGCAACGCATCAAGGGCAGCGATTTGCGGTACAGTGCCGGCTTGGCGTTGACATGGAATGCCCCGATAGGTCCGCTCAAATTCAGCCTTGGCTACCCGCTGAGGAAAAAGGAAGGCGACAAGACCCGGCCTTTCGATTTCGTGATGGGCGCCACGTTCTGAACGGACGCCGCATCGGTTTAAACGGTTTTTGGAGACATGTGTGAAAGTTCGTACCCTTTCTGTGTTTGCCCTGATCTTGATGGGCATCGCCCAAACGGCGTTCGCGGAGGTCAAGATCGGCTTCGTCAATTCCGAGCGGGTCATGCGCGAGGCTGCCCCGGCGGTGCGTGCCCAACAACGCATCGAGAAAGAGTTTGCCAAGCGCGACCAGGAATTGCAGCGCATGGCCAAGGATCTGGAATCCCTCCAGAAGAGCCTGGAAAACGAAGGCGCGAAATTGTCCGACGCCGACCGTCGCAACAAGGAGCGTGCCTTCAGTGACCTCAACCGCGACTTCCAGCGCAAGCAGCGCGAGTTCCGGGAAGACCTGAACCAGCGCCGCAACGAGGAGCTTGCCTCGGTGCTCGACAAGGCCAACCGTGCCATCAGGCAGATCGCCGAGAGCGAGCAGTATGATGTCATCTTCCAGGATTCGGTTTACGCGAATCCGCGCATCGACATCACGGACAAGGTGGTCAAGGCTTTGTCGTCCGACGCCAAGTAAGGTTGCCGATCGACGATGCTGCGAATCGACGAGCTGGCAGCCCGACTCGGTGGAGAACTGGCTGGTGATGGCAGTGTGCGGTTGCGCAGGGTGGCGACGCTCGAACAGGCGGGCGAGGGCGATCTGGCGTTTTTCGCCAATCCCAAATACCTTGGGCAACTGAAAACCAGTCGCGCCGCGGCTTTTATCGTCAGTCCCGCGCACCGCGACGTGGTGGTGGATCGCCCGCGTATCGTCACCGCCGATCCTTACCTCTGTTTCGCCCGCGCTTCCCAGCTTTTCAATCCCGCGCCGCCGCTCATCCCCGGCGTGCATCCGCTGGCTTCAGTACGTTGCGCGGTGCCGGCCACAGCGGCGATCGACGCCGGCGCCGTCGTGGAGGAAGGCGCGATAATCGGCGAAAGGGTCTCGATCGGCGCCAACTGCTATGTCGGGCGCGCCGCGCGGATCGGGCCGGGCACACGGCTGGCGCCGAATGTCACCATCCATGCCGACTGCGTGCTTGGCGCGAACTGTATCGTTCACTCGGGCGCGGTGATCGGCGCCGATGGCTTTGGTTTCGCCAGGGAATCCTCCGGCGCCTGGGTCAAGATACCGCAGATCGGCAAGGTGGTGATCGGCGACGATGTCGAGATCGGCGCCAACACCTCCATCGACCGCGGCGTGCTGGATGACACCGTGATCGGCAACGGCGTCAAGCTCGACAACCAGATACAGATCGCCCACAACGTCCATATCGGCGAGCACACGGTGATGGCCGGCAGCTCCGGCGTCGCCGGCAGCGCCAGGATCGGGGCGCGCTGCATCATCGGCGGCCAGGTCGGCATCGTCGGCCACATTTCCATTGCCGACGACGTGGTAATCTCCGGTCGTACCCTGGTGTCGAAGTCGATCCGGGTACGGGGCGTCTACACTGGCGGCCTGCCGCAGCAAACGCACGCCGAATGGGTAAAAAATTTCTCCCATCTCCGCCATCTCGACGCGCTTGCCAATAAAATACGCCTTCTCGAACGACGCCTGGAAAAGCAGGAAAAAGCCAAGGGAAAACCATAACCACCATGCTCATGAACATTGACGAAATTCGCCGCTACCTGCCGCACCGTTACCCTTTCCTGCTGGTCGACCGGGTGCTGGAGATCGAGGACGGTCGCATCCTGGCGATCAAGAACGTGACGGTGAACGAACCGTTTTTCCCCGGTCATTTTCCTCACCATCCGGTCATGCCCGGCGTGCTCATCATCGAGGCCATGGCACAGGTGGCGGCGCTGTTGTCGTGCAAGACCGAGGACGTCATCCCCACCGAGGATTCCGTGGTGCTTTTCGCCGGTATCGACAATGCCCGCTTCAAGCGCCAGGTCGTGCCCGGCGACCAGCTGGTGTTCGAGGTACGGCTCCTGCAAAGCAAGCGCGGCATCTACAAATACAGAGGCGTCGCCCGCGTCGACGACACGGTTGCCGTCGAAGCCGACCTGATGTGCGCGCTCAGGATCAAACCATGATTCACCCGACCGCCATCGTCCATTCCGGCGCGCGGATCGGCAACGGCGTCGAAATCGGCCCGTATTCGATCATCGGCGAGAACGTCGAAATCGGAGACGGCACCTGGATCGGGCCGCACGTCGTGATCGAAGGCCGCACCCGCATCGGGCGTGACAACCGGGTTTTCCAGTTCTGCTCGCTCGGTGGGGCGCCGCAGGACAAAAAATATGCCGACGAGCCGACATTGCTCGTGGTCGGCGACCGCAACACGATCCGCGAATACTGCACGTTCAGCACCGGCACGATCCAGGACGGCGGCGTGACCCGTGTCGGCGACGACAACTGGATCATGGCCTATGTGCATATCGCGCATGATTGCCAGGTCGGCAGTCACACCATTTTCTCCAACAACGCCGCGCTTGCCGGTCACGTCCATGTGGGCGACTGGGCGATCCTCAGCGGCTTTTCCGGCGTACACCAGTTCGTTCGCGTCGGTGCGCACAGCTTCTGCGGCGCCAGCGCCGTGCTCCTCCAGGATTTGCCTCCCTACGTTACCGTGACCGGGAATCCAGCCATTCCGCGCGGCATCAACAGCGAAGGATTGCGCCGCCGGGGCTTCACGGCCGAAGCGATGAGCGCGATCAAGAAGGCTTACCGCGCGCTCTATCGCAGCGGCCTTTCGCTTGGAGAGGCGCGCGAGAAAATCGACGCCATTGCCGCCGAATCCCCTGAAGTCCGGCCTTTTGCCGATTTTATCGGCGTCTCGGGCCGCGGCCTGGTACGCTGACATGACGCCCGTGATCGCCATGGTAGCCGGGGAAGCCTCCGGCGATTTATTGGCCTCCCACCTGATCCGCGCCATCCGGGCCCATCTTCCCGATGCGCGTTTCTACGGCATTGGCGGCCCCAAGATGCAGGCCGAAGGGTTCGAGGCGCTCTGGCCCTCGGAATCGCTCGCGGTCAATGGCTACACGGACGCGCTTGGACGTATCCGCTCCCTGTCCAGTATCCGGCGCAAACTGTTGCGGGACATCCGCCACACCCGGCCGGCCGCCTTCATCGGCGTCGATGCGCCCGATTTCAACCTGTGGCTGGAGGCGAAGGTCAAGGCGGAAGATATCCCCGCCATCCATTTCGTCAGTCCGTCGATCTGGGCCTGGCGCGGCAGGCGGATCAAGACGATCGCGCGTGCGGTGACGCACATGCTGTGCCTCTTCCCGTTCGAGATGCCGATCTACGAACGCGCGGGAATTCCGGCGACCTACGTCGGCCATCCGCTCGCCGACGTGTTGCCCATGGAACCCAAGCGTCTCGCCGCCCGCGAGCGCCTGGACCTGCCGCCCGAGGCCACGGTGGTGGCCCTGCTGCCGGGCAGTCGCCAGTCCGAAGTCGAAAACCTCGCCGATTGCTTCGTTTCCACGGCGGAAGTCCTGTCCCGCCGCCACTCGGACATGCTTTTCCTGGTGCCCCTGGCGACACGCGAGACGCGCGAGATATTCACCGAACACCTGAGTCGCCGGGAATCCCCGGAAGAATTGCCCATACGTCTGCTTTTCGGGCACGCGGTCGACGCGATGACCGCCGCCGACGCGGTACTGGTAGCCAGCGGCACCGCCTGCCTCGAAGCGGCGTTGCTCAAGCGGCCGATGGTGATCTGCTACCGCATGGGCAAATGGCAGTTCCGCCTGGTGAAGCGCATGGCCTACCTGCCCTGGGTTGGGTTGCCCAACATCCTGCTCAACGAACTCGTGGTGCCGGAGCTGCTCCAGGATGACGCAACCCCCGAGGCGCTGGCTGACGCGCTCGACCGCTGGCTGGGCGATGCCGACGCCTGCGCGGCGCTGGCTGAGCGTTTTACCGCCCTGCACATGGAACTGCGCCGGGGCACGGCGGAGCGGGCGGCCAATGTCATCCTGCCTTACCTGCGCGACAACGACACCAGTGCCGATGCCGACGTCGATGCCGGTGTCGCCGAGTCCGTAGTTGCCGAGCCCGCGCCCGTCGAAAACGGATCCGCGCCAGCCGAAAACGGGAATGGCTGAAGGGCGGATCTGCGGCGTCGACGAAGCCGGGCGCGGCTCCCTGTGCGGGCCGGTGATGGCCGCCGCGGTCATCCTCGATCCGGCGCGGCCGATCGCGGGGTTGGCTGACTCCAAGAAACTCACCGCGCGGGCGCGTGAACGCCTGTCGGCGCTGATCCGGGAGCGGGCCCTGGCCTGGAGCGTCGCCGAGGCCACGGCGGAAGAAATCGACCGTCTCAACATCCTGCGCGCCACCTTGCTGGCGATGCAACGCGCCGTTGCGGCCTTGGCGGTCACACCCGACGAAGTCCTGATCGACGGCGACCGCTGCCCCGATCTCGCCGTGCCGACCCGCGCCATCGTCGGCGGCGATGCACTGGAGCCGGCGATTTCCGCCGCCTCCATCCTCGCCAAGACCGCGCGCGATGCGCACATGATCGAACTGGACCGTCTCCATCCCCACTTCGGTCTCGCGCGCCACAAAGGCTATCCGACCGCCGCCCACCTCTCGGCGATCTGCCGCTGTGGCGTGGCGGATTTCTATCGCAAAAGCTTCGCCCCCGTACGCTGGGCTCTCGCAAATCCACCGCTGTGGCCTGAGAGCGGGGCGGACTGAAAAAAGGGCAGGGGAGGCGCGTGCGTTTTCACCACCTGGCGCTTTTCCTGCATCTCACGGGGGTCGTGCTCTGGGTCGGCGGCATGGTTTTCATCCGCGTCTGCCTGGTATCCCCGACGCTCACCGCCGCGCAATGGGCGGAGGCGCTGGCGCATTTCTTCTCCCTGTCGTGGGTGGCGATCGCGCTCATCGTCATCACGGGCGGCTTCATGCTGATCGCGGTCGGCTACGCGCGCGCGCCACTCGGCTGGTTGCTGATGACTTTCCTTGGCACGATCATGATCGTAGTTTTCGCCTCGCTCTGGTTTGGCCCCTGGATGGCATTGCGCGAGGCGCTGGCGAAGGGAGGGCTGGCGCAGGCGCAGGCACAGGCACAGGCGCGGGCGGCGATCCAGCGCATCAACAAACACCTGGATATCGTCCTCGTGCTCGCCATCCTGACGGCCGTGGCGGCGACGCTCGGGCTGGCTCTGTAAATGTCCATGAACGGGCGCCCGGACTCTCGCGCCATTCGGCCCCGTCTGCTGCAAACGCGGCAATCCTGTCTTCCCGGCTGCTCAACGGCATCTGTCTTGCCGCGCGCCGGGTTTTCAAGTGATTGAATTCAAATGAGTTCAATATTGGCATGCGGATTGCTTTCATTCGCTCGTCCTGCCTGGTCGAACGGATATTCCATCAACCGATAGAGAGACCACGGAGATGTCCATGTCCCAAACGACACGTCCCATCGAAAACGGCGTCAATTCCCTCTTCGTCGAGCGCTGGTCGCCGCGCGCCTACGACGAATCCAGCATCACGGACGCAGAACTCAAACCCCTGTTCGAAGCCGCGCGCTGGGCGCCTTCGGCCTACAATGCCCAGCCCTGGCGCTTCATCTACGCGCGACGGGGAACGCCGCGGTGGCAGACCTTCCTCGATCTGCTGATTCCCTACAATCGCGGCTGGGCCGAACGCGCGTCGGCCATCGTGATCGCCGTCTCGGCACAGAAATTCGTACCGCCGGGCAAGACCGAAGCCATCAGCACCGGCTCCCAGTCCTATGACACTGGCGCGGCAGTGGGCTATCTGGTGTTGCAGGCGAGCCTTGCCGGCCTGGCTGCGCACATCATCACAGGTTTCGACAAGCAGGCGACCCGGCAGGCGCTCGGCATACCGGAGGATTTCCACATCGAAAGCGCCATCGTCGTCGGTCGCCGCGCCAGCGCGGACATCCTGCCTGCCGAGTTGCAGGCGCGCGAACAGCCCACTGCGCGCAAACCGCTCGCCAGCTTCATCGCGGAAGGCCGCTTCAGCTTCAA
>JAIRNL010000170.1 GCA_031258035.1 Azoarcus sp.
TTGAGGGCGGCGATCTTGTGGCCCTTGCCGCGCACGCCTTCTTGACACAGGGCAAGGCCGCTGGCCGTGGCAAAGGCGCTGACCAGGTGTATGGCCGTATTTCTGCCGTCACGCGAACCGCGAATCGTCTTGCCATCGAGCGCGATCACGCCTTCGATGACCCCGATTAGCCCAGTAAGCCAGTCCCGGAAGCTGTGCTCGAAGCGCTTGGCGTCCAGTATCCGGAATACGCGCCCGAATGTGTCGTGTGAGGGCGTGCCATGAGCCAGCACCAGATACCGTTTCAACCATTCTTCGTTATCCTCCGCCCATTCCGCAACATCCACCCAGGTATCAGCTCCGCACAACACCGCGCACAGCGCCATCAAGATCATTTCTCTCAAATCGTGCCGCTGCGCAGGCCCCGTTCGCGGATAGGGCAGCCCGGCAAATGCTTCCGTCAATGTCATTTCCCGCTCCAGACAAAAATCGGAAGTCAACCTGATTTCGACCGAGCTGACAACCCCACGTCTTAACTGTCTGTAAACGATTTCTTGCCTGTGTTTACGACATCTGCGTGTGCAATTGCCCTGATGAGTGCAATATGTACTGGCCCAGTACATATTGCATTTTGTGCGATGGGTTGGTAGAATCGCGCGCTTCGTTCCTTCCAGCATCCATTTTCGACAGGGAAATTCATATGGCCAATTCGGCACAAGCGCGCAAGCGGGCGCGCCAGGCGGTCAAGGCCCGTGCTCACAACGCCAGCCTGCGCTCGCGTCTGCGCACGGCGATCAAGGCGGTGCGCAAGGCCGTCGCCAGCGGCGACAAGGCGGCGGCGCAGGCCGTTTTCCGCACCTCGACGAGTACCATCGACAGCATCGCGGACAAGAAAATCATCCACAAGAACAAGGCGGCCCGCCACAAGAGCCGTCTGTCGGCGGCGGTCAAGGCAATGGCGACCTGAGAATGCGCCCACCGCGCTGAACGCGCGGGCGGATGCGAAAACGGCGACCCTTCGGGGTCGCCGTTTTCGTTGGGTCAGGGCGTTGGGTCAGGGCCGTCCCCCGTGCCGATTCTGGAAAACGCGGCTGGAAAACGCGCCCGTCCGGCGCTCAGGCGGGGTTGAGCCTGTTGAACTTGGCGAACAGCTCGTCTTGCGATTCCTCGCGCGCCGGGTCCTTCAGGATACAGTCGACCGGGCAGACCTGGACGCATTGTGGCTCGTCGAAATGGCCGACGCATTCCGTGCATCTGGCGGCGTCGATCACATAGACCTCATCGCCCTGGGAGATCGCGCCGTTGGGGCACTCCGGCTCACAGACGTCACAGTTGATACATTCATCGGTAATCATCAGGGACATATTGTTGCTTCCTTGCGTTGAATCAGAATTTCCGCCGCAGGCGGGATAGTGCCGCCGCTGATACGAGATCGCTCACGTCGCCGCCGTGGCGGGCGATTTCGCGCACGACGGTGGCCGAAAGAAAACGGTGTTCCTCGGCGGGAGGGAGGAACACCGTTTCCAGGGCGGAGTATAACTTGCGGTTCATCACCGCCATCTGGGTTTCGTATTCAAAGTCGGCCACGGTGCGCGCGCCGCGAACGATGATCCGCGCCCCGCGCTGGCGCATGAAATCCACCAGCAGGCAGTCGAAGCCGGCGACTTCGACGTTGGCAAGCTCCCGCATGGTTTCCGTGGCGATCGCTATCCGTTCCTCGAACGTGAAGAACGCCTCCTTGCGGCTGGCCGCCACCGCGACGACGATCCGCCCGAAAAGCCGCGCCGCCCGGCGCACGAGGTCTTCGTGTCCACGGGTGAAGGGGTCGAAGGTACCGGGAAAAACCGCTACGGTGTCTTTCATGTTTACTTGGCGCGCCCCATGAGGTGGAAATGAACCTGTCCGGCGCGTCCTCGTTTGAGCGTGTGCCATCCGGCAAGTTGCGTGAGCGGCGCCTCGGCTTCGGCGTAGAGGCGGCCATCGGGCCGCGTCACGTTGTCGAGCAGGGGCGCCACGCGATCGAGCCAGCCATGACGATAGGGCGGGTCGACGAACACCACGTCGAATTGCCGCGACGCGGAAGCCAGGAATTCTAGCGCATCGCCGCGAATGATCTCCACTGGCGCAGCCAGGATTCTGGCGTTGCGGCGCAGGGCGGCGTGGGCGCGCGGGTCGATTTCGAGCAGCGTGACCGCCGCCGCGCCGCGCGAGGCGGCCTCGAAGCCGAGGATGCCGGAGCCGGCGAAAAGATCGAGGCAGGCAAGGCCGTCGAGGTTTTGCCCGAGCCAGTTGAAGAGGGTTTCCCGCACGCGGTCCGGCGTCGGCCGCAGGCCGGGGACGTCAGCGACGTCGATCAGGCGCGAGCGCCATGCGCCGCCGCCGACGCGAATCCGGTTCACGGCTGGGCGGTGGCTTCTTTCCCGCTTTTGTCGCCATCTCCTCCGGCGATCACGGTCACGAAGCTGGCAGGCTGGATGCGCCGGGCGAAAGCGTCGCGCACCGCCGCGCGGGTGACCGCGGCGACCGCGCGCGGGTAGCGTTCGAGCCAGTCGAGCGGCAGGCCGTAGAAGCCGATCATGGCGACGTGGCCGAGAATCTTGGCGTTGGCGTCGAGCCGCAGGCCGAAGCCGTTGGCGAGGTTGTCGCGCGCCGCCTGTAGCTCTTTCTCGGTGGGGCCTTCCGCGATGAAGGCGGCGAGCGTGTCGCGCACGACCTGGAGGGCGTGTTCGCTCTGGCTCCCCTTGGTTTGCAGGCCGATCTGGAACGGGCCGGCAACGCGGCGCGGCTCGAAATAGCTGTGGATGTCGTAGGCGAGCCCCCGTTTTTCGCGCACTTCGCTCATGAGGCGCGACGTGAAACCGCCGCCGCCGAGGATGTGGTTGCCGACCAGGAGCGGAAAGTAATCGGGATCGTCGCGGCGCATGCCCGGCTGGCCGATGAGGATGTGCGCCTGCGCGGACGGATTGGCGATGCGCGTCTGGCTGTTTTCGGGCAGGGCCGGGGGCGGGGGCGTTTCGGTGGCCTCTCCGGCGGGCAGGGCGCGGGTGAGGGCGATGGCGATTTTTTCCGCCGTGGCGCGGTCGAGATCGCCGACGATGGCGATCGAGGCGTTGCGCGCGCCGTAGTGGCGGGCGTGGAAGGCGACGAGGTCGTCGCGTCCGATCGCGGCCAGCGAGGCGGCATCGGCGTTGGCGCCGTAGGGATGGCCGGCGTAGATCGCGGCGGTGAAGGCGCGTTCAGCCAGCACGGACGGTTTGGTGAGCGATTCGCGCAGGCCGGCGAGGGCGCGGGTGCGCTCGCGTTCGAGCACGGCGGCCGGGAAAGTGGGGCGGGCGAGCACGGTGGCGGCCAGTTCCACGGCGGCATCGCGTTCCGAGGCCGCCGACAGCGTGCGCAGCGTGAGGCTGGCCCGGTCTTCGCCGGTGCCGCCGCCGAGGATCAGGCCGATGTCGGCGCGGCGTTCGGAGATCGCCTGTTCGTCGAGATCGCCGGCGCCGGCGTCGAGCAGGGCGCGGGTGAAGCCAGCCAGTCCGCTTTTGCCCGCCGGGTCGGCGGCGCTGCCGGCGGCGAAGTCGATCTGGATGTCGATCATCGGCAATTCGTGGCTGGCGACGAAATGGACTTTTGCGCCGGTGGGCGTCGTCCATTGTTCGATGGCGGGAACGGCGCGGGCGGCGGCGCAGGCGAGGGCGAGGGCAGCCAGCGCCGGAATGCGCAGGCCGCGGAAGAGGGCGGTGGGAAGATTCATGGCCGGGAGAAAGAAGCGTCAGGGTTGTTGCGGGGCGGCGGCGGGCGCGGGCGGCGCGGCGACGGGCAGCGGATCGAGGCGGGCGGTGGTCAGGGCGGCGTCGTCGAAATAACGGCGGGCGACGTTGCGCACTTCTTCGGCGGTCACGGCGCGCAGGCCGGCGAGCAGCCGGGTGTCGTCGCGCCAGGACAGTCCCTGGCTTTCGAGTTGCCCGATTTCCATCGCCTGGGCCATCAGGGAGTCGCGCGAATAGATGCGCGAAGCCAGCGCCTGGGTCTTGACCCGCTCCAGTTCGGCTTTGCTCACGCCTTCGTCGCGGATGCGCCGCAACTCGGCGCGCAGCGCCGCTTCGAGCGCGTCGATGCCCTGTCCGGGGGCGGGCGAGCCGTCGAGATAGAACAGCGCCGGGCCGCGATTGATGCCGTCGTAGCCCGCGCCGACCGATACCGCGATGTGTTTTTCGCGCACCAGGCGGCGGTCGAGGCGCGCGCCGTCGTAGCCGTCGAGAATTTCGGCCAGCATTTGCAGGGCGTAAGCTTCACGGTCGCCGCCGGGATCGCGCAGGGGCGGCACCCGCCACGCCATGGCGAGATAGGGCAGTTCAGCCGGGGCCCGCACGACGGTGGCGCGCGGGCCGCGCTGCTCGGGTTCGTTGCTGATGCGGCGCTCGGGCAGCTTGGCGGACTTCAGCGCGCCATAGTGCTGGCGGGCGAGTTTGAACACGGTTTCGTGATCCACATCGCCGACCACGACGACGCAGGCATTGTTGGGGGCGTACCAGCGTTTGTACCAGGCGCGCGCATCTTCCGCGCGCATGGTTTCGAGATCGGTCATCCAGCCGATGATCGGGTGGTGGTAGGGATGGGCCTGGAATGCCGCCGCCATCAGCTGTTCGTGGACGAGGGCGCGCGGCCGGTCATCGGTGCGCAGCCGCCGTTCTTCCTTGATGACCTCGATTTCGCGCGCGAAAGCGTCGTCGCCGAGGACGAGGTTTTTCATGCGGTCGGCTTCGAGCGCCATGACACTGCCGAGATGGGCGGGCGGAATCTGCTGGAAATAAGCGGTGTAGTCGCGGCTCGTGAAAGCATTGTCGCGCCCGCCGAGCGCGGCGACGCGGGCGTTGAATTCGCCCGGGCCGACCTTGCGCGTGCCCTTGAACATCATGTGTTCGAGGACGTGCGCGACGCCGGTGACGCCCTCCGGCTCGTCGATCGAACCGCTGCGATACCAGACCATGTGCACGACGGAAGGCGCGCGACGGTCCTCGCGCACCACGACTTTCAGGCCGTTGTCGAGAAAGGTCTCGTAGGGATTGGCCCGCGCCGCGGGCAGAAAACCCAGGAACGCCGTGCATGTGAGCATCAGGCGGAAAAGCGTCCGGGAGAACCGGGGATGAGTATGGGGCATGGGGCCGTCCTGCATCTGTTAAAATCCGCGCCGTTCGCCGCGCGTCCGATGAGGGCAGCATCTTAACCGTATCCGGAAGCCTGTGGCGCGTTTCCTGCCTCATCTGACACCTGAATCCATGCTTGGTTTTTTCAAGAAGTCTTCCCGGCGCGATGCCGCCGGCGCGGTCGAACCCGAAAAAGCGGCGGGCGACGTGACGCCGCCCGCCCCCCCCGGCGATGCCCCCCCCGCCGATGCGCCACCCAGGCGTTCCTGGGCCGAGCGCCTGAAAGCGGGCCTGGCGCGCACCCGACGGCAATTGGGCGGCGGGCTGGCCAACCTGTTCGGGCGGCGCAAGATCGACGAAGACCTGCTCGAAGAACTCGAATCGACGCTCCTGATGGCCGACTGCGGCCTCGACGTGACGCGGCACCTGATCGACGAACTGCGCGCGCGCTGGAAGAAAGAACAGCTGGAGACCGCCGACCAGCTCCAGCGCACCCTCGCCGACGGCCTCTTCCAGATCGTCGCGCCGCTGGAGGCGGGGCTCGACGTCGAAGGCCAGAAGCCTTTCATCATCATGCTGGCCGGCGTCAACGGCGCCGGCAAGACGACCTCGATCGGCAAACTCGCCAAATATTTCCAGTCCCAAGGCAAAAGCGTCCTCCTGGCCGCGGGAGACACCTTCCGCGCCGCCGCGCGCGAACAACTGATGGCCTGGGGCGAACGCAACGGCGTCACCGTCGTCGCGCAGGACGGCGGGGACGCCGCCGCGGTGATCTTCGACGCGATCAACGCCGCGCGCGCCCGCGGCATCGACATCGTGCTCGCCGACACGGCCGGGCGGCTGCCGACCCAACTTCACCTGATGGAAGAAATCGCCAAAGTGCGGCGGGTGATCGCCAAGGCCGAGCCGAGCGGCCCGCACGAAGTCATGCTCGTGCTCGACGCCAACATCGGCCAGAACGCGCTGGCCCAGGTCAGGGCGTTCGATGCCGCCATCGGCGTGACCGGCCTCGTGCTCACCAAGCTCGACGGCACCGCCAAGGGCGGCGTGGTGGCGGCCATCGCGCGCCAGTGCCCGAAGCCCCTGCGCTTCATCGGCGTGGGCGAAGCCGTCGACGACCTCCAACCATTCCGGGCGCGCGAATTCGTCGATGCGCTCTTCGAGCCGGGAGGGGAGACGACATGATCGTTTTCGACAACGTTGCCAAGCACTACCCCGGCGGCTACGTGGCGCTCGATGCCATCAGCCTGCGGATCGCGCCCGGCGAACTGGTCGTGCTCTCGGGACATTCGGGCGCGGGAAAAAGCACGCTCCTGAAACTCATCCCGGCCATCGAGCGTCCGACCTCCGGCACGGTGCGGATCAACGGCCAGGACGTATCGCACCTGCCGCGCCGGGCGATTCCCTACCTGCGGCGCAACATCGGCATGGTCCTGCAAGACAGCCACCTGCTGTTCGACCGCCCGGTGTACGACAACATCATGCTCCCGCTCATCATCAACGGCCACCCGCCGGGCGACGCGGGCAAGCGGGTGGCGGCGGCGCTCGAACTCGTCGGGCTGCACGGGCGCGGAAAAGAATTCCCCGCCGGACTCTCCGGCGGCGAACAACAACGGGTGGCGATCGCGCGCGCCTTCGTCAACCGCCCCTCGATCCTGATCGCCGACGAACCCACCGCCCACCTCGACCCGGCCTACGCGGCCGACATCGCCGAACTCTTCAAATCGTTCAACGGCGCCGGCGTCACCGTATTGGTCGTGACGCACGACGTTTCCCTGTTCAGGCGCTGGACGCCGCGGCGCATCGCGCTCTCGCACGGACGGCTGATGGAGGAATGATGCGCAACTGGCTCTATCTTCACGCGCGCGCTTTTGCGCAAGCCCTGAAACGGCTTGGCGCGCAGCCGCTTGGCACGCTGCTGTCGGCGCTGGTGATGGGCATCGCGCTGGCGCTGCCGGCCGGCGGCTACATCCTGCTCGACAACATCGCCGTCCTGGCGCGCGGCGTATCGGGCACCCCCGAAATCAGCCTTTTCCTCGACGACGAAGCCCCGCCGGCCCAGATCGACGCCATCCGGCGCAACCTCCAGTCCGAACCATCGCTGTCCAGCTTCCGGTTCGTGCCGCGCGACGAAGCCCTGCGGCAACTCGAAAACAACGGCCTCGGCGACGTGCTCGGCGGCCTCACCGCCAACCCGCTGCCCGACGCCTTCATCGTCACCCTGCGCGGCGACGACCCGGATTTGTTCGAGACACTCTCCGCGCGGATGCGAAACTGGCCCGGCGTGGCGCACGTCCAGCTCGACTCCGCCTGGGTCGCGCGCCTCTCCGCCCTGCTCGAACTGGGGCGCACCGTCGTCCTGGTCCTGGCCGTATTGCTCGGGCTGGCGCTCGTCATCGTGACCTTCAACACCATCCGCCTGCAAATCCTCACCCAGAAAAGCGAGATCGAAGTCAGCCGGCTGCTCGGGGCCACCGACCACTTCATCCGCCTCCCGTTCTACTGGTTCGGCAACCTGCAAGGCGTGCTGGGCGGCCTGATCGCCCTGGGCGCGGTATGGGCCGGCGTGGAAGTCCTGGCCGCGCCGGTGGCGAAAGTCGCCGAAACCTACGGCGCGGCGATCACCCTCACCGGCCCCGGCTGGTCGGAATCGCTGGCCACGGTCGCCTTCGCCGCCGTGCTCGGCTGGCTGGGCGCGGCGATATCGGTGCGGCGGCACCTGGCCCAGACGTGAACGCCGGCCCGGACGCGAACACCAGGATCGCCGCCCTCCAGACCGTTTCCGGCCCCGACGTGGCGGCCAACCTCGCCGTTGCCGGCGGCCTGATCGCCGAAGCCGCCGATGCGGGCGCGCGCCTGCTCGCACTGCCGGAATTCTTCGCGCTGCTCTCTGGGGACGAGACCGCCAAAGTGCGCGCGCGCGAGCGGCAAGGCGAAGGGCCGATCCAGGACTTCCTGCGCGAAGCCGCCGCGCGGCACAAAGTCTGGCTCATCGGCGGCACCTTGCCGCTGCTCGCCGATGCGCCGGACAAAGTGCGCAACGCCGTACTGGTATACAACGACCGTGGCGAACACGTGGCGCGCTACGACAAGATCCACCTCTTCAGCTTCGCGCGCGGCGACGAACGCCATGACGAAACCCGCACCATCGAGGCCGGCGGACGGGTGATCCGCTTCGATTCCCCGTTCGGGCGCATCGGCCTCTCGGTGTGTTACGACCTGCGCTTTCCCGAACTTTTCCGCGCCATGGGGGAAATCGACCTGATCATCCTGCCGGCCGCCTTCACCTACACCACGGGACAGGCGCACTGGGAAATACTGCTGCGCGCGCGGGCGATCGAAAACCAGTGCTACCTGATGGCGCCGGCCCAGGGCGGGCGGCATCCGCATGGCCGCCGCACCTGGGGGCACAGCATGATCGTCGACCCATGGGGCGACATCCTCGCCTGCCGCGCCGAGGGGCCGGGCGTGGTCACCGCAACGCTCGACCCCGCCCGGATTGCCGCCATACGCCAAAGCCTGCCGGCCCTGCGCCACCGTCGCCTGGAGGGCATGGGCGCGGGGTGAGGGGGCCGCTTTGAAAACGCTCGCATCCGATTTCAAAAACGCTCGTATCCGATTTTGAAAACGCTCGTATCCGATTTCAAAAACGCTCGCATCCGATTTTGAAAACGCTCGCATCCGATTTTGAAGTCGACCGCATCCGATTCTGGAGACCTCCCCGACGCCTTGTCAAAATTTGACACGCGGAACCCGAAGACATAAGGTATCGACCTTCCCATCACCCTCACGGGTTATCGCATCAGGAGACCGTCATGGCCATGAAGCTCAAGAAAGTCGAACGCACCAACCTTGCCAACCGCGACCAGAAACTGTGGTATCTCACCAAGGACGTGGGCCGCGCCATCGACCTGGACGAAATTGCCGAAGACATCCAGGGCCGCTCGGCCATGACCAAGGGCGACATCCTCTCCGTCCTCAGCAATCTGGTACAAGTCCTGCCCGCGCACCTCA
>JAIRNL010000198.1 GCA_031258035.1 Azoarcus sp.
ACGGGGGGGGAATTCGGGTTGGCGGCATTCATCGGTCGGTGTCGGAAACGGGCAGGGAAGGGACGGAACGGGCTCGCTGGCGCAGGATATCGCGGTATGCGCCGGGGTCTTTCACCTGCACCAGTTCGCCCGCGCGCGGCAGATGCCGGTCGATGGCCCGCGAGAGCCAGAACCGCAGCGCCGCGGCGCGCAGCATCGCCGGCCAGGCGTTGCGTTCGGCGTCGGTGAATGGACGTGCGGCATGATAAGCGATGAGCAGGGCGTCCGTGCGTGTGGGGTCGAGTTCGCCCGCGGGCGTGCCGCACCAGTCGTTGACGGTCACGGCGACATCGAAGAGCAGGGCGTCGTGGCCGGCGAAATAAAAGTCGATGATGCCGCCGATGAATTCGTCCGTCCAGAGAACGTTGTCGCGGAAAAGATCGCCGTGGATCGCGCCGGCGGGCAGGCGCGCGAGGTCGATCCTCGCCTGGAAGCGGAGTTCGTCGTCGAGCAGCGCCGCTTCGTCGGCAGGCAGATGGGGGCGAAGCAGGGCGGCGGCCTGCGAGCGCCAGCGCGGCCCGCGCGGGTTGGGCTGGCGTCGCCCGTAAGTGCGTCCGGCAAGATGCAGGCCGGCGAGCATGGCGCCGATGCGGGCGCAGTGCGCGGCGCCCGGCGTCGTCTCCGAGCTGCCGGGCAGGCGCGAGACCAGCACGGCCGGTTTGCCCGCCAGCGTGCCCAGGTATTCGTCGTCGCGGTCGGCGATCGGCGCGGGCACCGGCAGCCCGTGGCGGGCGAGATGCGCCATCAGATGCAGGTAATAGGGCAGGTCGGCGCGCGCGATATCCTCGAACAGCGTCAGGACATAGCGCCCGAGCGTGGTGGTGACGAAAAAATTGCTGTTCTGGACGCCGCCGGCGATTCCCTCGAAGCCAGTCAGGCCGCCGATGGCGTAACCGTCCACCCAGCGCGCCAGCGCCTCCTCGGAGGGCAGGGTGAAAACGGACATGCGCGCCGGCTTACCAGGTCGTGAGCACCCAGGTGGGCACAGCCAGTTTGCGGGCGCTCTCGTCCCGCACCCATTGGCCCTTGCCTTCGCGGTCGATCAGGTAATAGGAAGCGCCGCCCTTTGGTTCGACCTTGACCATGTAGAGCTTGCTGCGCAGGCGGAATTCGGTGATGGTGTCATCGCCGCGCCTGACGATGGTGACTTCGGGCAATTCTTCTTCCAGTGGTTCTGTGTATTCCGCCTCTTCCTGGGCGGGCAGCGGCGGGGCAGCCAGCAGGCAGGCACACAGGGCGATGGCGGCGGGCGGGGACGGGCGCATGGTGGTGTTCTCCGTTCTGGGTCTAGAGATTGAGCATGATTTCGTGCTCCGCGGGCAGGGGCATGAAACCGCGCGTTTCGTAATGCTTGAAAATGGCTTCGACCACGGCCTCCGGCTCGTCGATGACCTGGATCAGGTCGAGGTCTTCGGGGGCGATCATGCGCTCGGCGATGAGCCGGTCGGCGAACCAGTCGAGCAGGCCGCGCCAGAACGGGCCGTGCACGAGGATGATCGGAATCCGCCGGCTTTTGTGCGTCTGCACCAGGGTCATCGCTTCGAGCAGTTCGTCGAGGGTACCGAAGCCGCCGGGCATGACGACATAGGCGCTCGCGCATTTCACGAACATGAACTTGCGCGCGAAAAAGTGCTGGAAAGATTGCGAGATGTCCTGGTAGGTATTGGACTGTTGCTCCATCGGCAACTGGATGTTGAGTCCGACCGAAGGGCTTTTGCCGAAAAACGCCCCCTTGTTGGCGGCTTCCATGATGCCCGGCCCGCCGCCCGAGATGACCGCGAATCCGGCATCCGACAACTGGCGGGCGATGCGCTCGGCCAGGTCGTAGTAGGGATGATCCGGCTCGACGCGGGCGCTGCCGAAAATCGAGACCGCCGGGCGGATGGCGCTGAGTCGTTCGGTCGCCTCGACGAACTCTGCCATAATCCCGAAAATTCGCCACGATTCGCGCCCGTTGTAATGCGGCGCGGCCGCTGCCGCCATGTAGGAAGATAATTTTTCTTTCGCGCCCATAAGAAGTCCGTCGTTTTTCCCATTCATGATTGTCTGCCGGCGCGGAGGAAGCCGCTTCCGGCGGCGAGGATCATCTCCGATGACTACCCTGCTGCTCGTCGATGGCTCCAGCTATCTCTATCGCGCTTTCCATGCCCTGCCCGATCTGCGCAACTCGCGCGGCGAGCCGACCGGTGCCGTTCGCGGCGTGTTGTCGATGCTACGTCGGTTGGCGGAGGACTACAAGTCGGATTATCGCGCCTGCGTATTCGACGCGCGGGGGCCGACCTTCCGCGACGAATGGTATCCGCAATACAAGGCGCAGCGCCCGCCCATGCCCGACGATCTCGCCGCCCAGGTCGCGCCGCTGCACGAAGCGGTGAAAGCCGAAGGCTGGCCGCTGCTCGTCGTCGAAGGCGTCGAAGCCGACGACGTCATCGGCACCCTGGCCCGGCAGGCGGGCGAACGCGGCTGGGAAACAGTGATTTCCACCGGCGACAAGGATCTCACCCAACTCGTGCGCCCCGGCGTGCTCTGGGTAAACACCATGAACGACGAAAAGCTCGACGAAGCTGGCGTCGAAGCCAAGTTCGGCGTGCCGCCCGCGCGCATCGTCGACTACCTCGCCCTGATCGGGGACGCGGTAGACAACGTGCCGGGCGTGGAAAAGTGCGGCCCCAAGACAGCGGCAAAGTGGCTCGGCGAATACGGCAGTCTCGACAACCTCGTGGCGCGCGCGCATGAAGTGGGCGGCAAGGTGGGCGAGAACCTGCGCCGGCATCTCGATTTCCTGCCGCTGGGCCGCCGCCTGGTGACGGTGGCGACCGATGTCGCCCTGCCTTGCGGCCTTGACGAGCTTGCCGCGCGCGCGCCCGACCGGCAGGCGCTCACCACGCTCTACGAACGGCTCGAATTCAAGAGTTGGCTGCGGGAACCCGCCACTTCCGCCGCCGCGCCGCGCGCCCATCCGGCGGACGGTCTGGCCCGGCGCTTTCCGCGCGAAGAGGGCGACACCGCCGCCAGCGCCCCCGACCGCTCCCGCTACACCGCCATCGTCGACTGGCCCGCCTTCGATGCGCTGCTCGCCCGCCTGCAAACGGCGGAACTCACCGCCCTCGACACCGAAACCACCGCCCTCGACCCGATCGCGGCGCGGCTGGTGGGCCTCTCGTTCGCCTTCGCGGCGGGCGAGGCGGTCTACGTGCCGCTTGCCCACCGCGGCGCGGACGTGCCCGCGCAACTGCCGCGAGACGAAGTGCTGGCTCGGCTCAAACCGTGGCTGGAAGCGGAAACGCACGCCAAACTCGGCCAGAACATCAAGTACGACGCCCACGTTTTCGCCAATCACGGCATCGCCCTGCGCGGCATCGTCCACGACACCCTGCTCCAGTCCTACGTACTGGAGAGCGACCGTGCCCACGACATGGACACGCTTGCCCGCCGCCACCTCGACCTGGAGACGATCCCCTACGCCGAAGTCTGCGGCACGGGCGCAAAACGGATCGGCTTCGACGAAGTGGCGCTCGACGTTGCCACCGCCTACGCCGCCGAAGATGCCGACATCACCCTGAGGCTGCATCGCGCCCTGTGGCCGCGCGTACAAGCCGCCCCGGCCCTGGAGGCGCTCTACCGCGACATCGAACTGCCGACCCTTGCCGTGCTGCTGGCGATGGAGCGCGCCGGCGTGCTGATCGACCCCTTCCTTCTCGCGCGGCAAGGCGACGAACTGGGGCGGCGCCTCTTCGAACTGGAGCGCGAAGCCTGGGCGCTCGCGGGCGAGCCGTTCAATCTCGGTTCGCCCAAACAGCTGGGCGAAATCCTCTTTGGCCGCCTCGGCCTGCCGGTGCGCAAAAAAACCGCCACCGGCCAGCCCTCGACCAACGAAGACGTCCTGACCGAACTGGCTGAAGACTACCCGCTCCCCAAACTGCTGCTCGAATACCGCGGCCTTGCCAAACTGAAAGGCACCTACGCCGACAAACTGCCGCGCATGGTGAACCCGGTCACGGGCCGGGTGCATACCAGTTTTTCGCAAGCCACCGCCGTCACCGGACGGCTTGCCAGCGCCGACCCCAACCTGCAAAACATCCCCGTGCGCACGGCGGAAGGCCGCCGCATCCGCGCCGCCTTCATCGCGCCGCCCGGCCACGTCATCGTCTCAGCGGACTACTCGCAGATCGAACTGCGCATCATGGCGCACCTGTCGGGCGACGCGCGCCTGCTCGACGCCTTCGCGCGCGGCGAGGACGTCCACCGCGCCACCGCCGCCGAAGTCTTCGGCCTCGCCCCGGAAGCGGTGAGTTCCGAACAGCGCCGCTACGCCAAAGTCATCAATTTCGGCCTCATCTACGGCATGAGCGCGCACGGCCT
>JAIRNL010000229.1 GCA_031258035.1 Azoarcus sp.
TGCCTGTCCTCGTCCTTGAGGCGCAGCACCGCCGGATGGTGGGGATTGATTTCGAGGATCGGCTTCGAGGCGGGCGCGTCCTGGCCGGCGGCCTTGAGGATGCGGCCCAGGTTCATGCCGAGGTCGTGCTCGTCGGCGACGAGGCAGGCCGGGGAATCGGTCAGGCGCAACGTCACCCGCACTTCCTTTACCCGTTCGCCAAGGCTCGTCTTCATTTTTTCGAGCAGCGCCTTGTATTCGTCGGCGGCCTGTTCGGCTTCCTTTTTCTCGGCGTCGTCTTCGAGCTTGCCGAGATCGAGTCCGCCGCGCGCCACCGAAACCAGTTGCCTGCCGTCGAATTCGGTCAGGTTGCCCGTCACCCACTCGTCGACACGGTCGGAGAGCAACAACACTTCGATGCCCTTCTTGCGGAAGATTTCCAGATGCGGGCTGTTCTTCGCGGCGTTGAAGCTTTCGGCGGTGACGTAGTAAATCTTTTCCTGCCCTTCTTTCATCCGCCCGATGTAATCCTTGAGCGAGACGGTTTCGTCCGCCGTATCGGCATGGGTGGAAGCAAAGCGCAACAGGCCGGCGATCTTTTCCTTGTTGGCGAAATCCTCGCCGACGCCTTCTTTCAGCACCCGGCCGAATTCTTTCCAGAATTTGGCGTATTTTCCCCGTTCCGCCGCGTCCTCGCTGTCGGCGAGGCCCTCCAGGAGGCCGAGCACCTTCTTCGCGCAGCCCTGGCGGATCGTGTCGATATCGCGCGATTCCTGGAGGATTTCGCGCGAAACGTTCAGCGGCAGGTCGGCGGAATCGACCACGCCGCGCACGAAGCGCAAATAGAGCGGCATCAGCTTTTCGGCATCGTCCATGATGAAAACGCGCCGCACATAGAGCTTGATGCCGTGGCGGGCATGGCGATCCCAGAGATCGAACGGGGCGTGCGCCGGAATGTAGAGCAATTGCGTATATTCCTGCCGGCCTTCCACCCTGGCATGTGTCCAGGCCAGCGGTTCTTCGTAGTCGTGGCCGATGTGCTTATAGAACGCCTTGTAATCGTCGTCGCTGATTTCGTTGCGCGGGCGCGTCCACAGCGCGTTGGCCTGATTGACGGTCTCATCCTCGTCGCTCGCCACTTCGGCCTTTTTCTCCTCGTCCCATTTCTCCCCTTTCATCAGGATGGGCTGGACGATGTGGTCTGAATACTTGCGGATCAGGCTCTTGAGCCGCCAGCCAGAGAGCAGGTCTTCCTGTCCCTCGCGCAGATGGAGGACGATTTCGGTGCCGCGCGCGGCGCGCTCGACAGCTTCGACGGTGTAGGCGCCGGCATCGTCGCCGCTCATCGCGCATTCCCAGCGCACGCCGCTCGCCGTCGGCAGACCGGCGCGGCGGGTGGATACCGTCACCTTGTCGGCGACGATGAAAGAGGAATAAAAACCGACGCCGAACTGGCCGATCAGATGCGCGTCCTTTTGCTGGTCGCCGGTCAGGCTGCCGAAAAACTCGCGCGTGCCGGATTTGGCGATGGTGCCGAGGTTGGCGACAACCTCGTCGCGGCTCATGCCGATGCCGTTGTCGCTGACGGTAATCGTCTTCGCCTCGGCATCGAAGGCGACGCGGATCCGGGGTTCGCCATCGCCCTCGAACAACTCTGGTTTGTCGATTGCCTCGAACCGCAACTTGTCGCAGGCATCCGCCGCGTTCGAGATCAGCTCGCGCAGGAAAATCTCGCGGTTGGAATACAGCGAATGAATCATCAGGTGCAGCAGTTGCTTCACTTCGGCCTGAAAGTTCAGGGTTTCAGGGGCTTGGGCTTGGGTCATCGGATGCTCTCCAGGACGTTGCAAAATTCCGTGCCCGTCCATGTGGGGATGACGGGCGCGGCTTTCAAGCCCCGGCGCGCATCATGCCCTCACCGCAAACCCCATCCGTAGCAACTAAACCGGCACACAACAGACAGGTTCCCGCAAACCCGGCAAATGAACGTCATAAGCGGTTGGTTGAAAACAGTTTCTCATGTAGCCATCACCACAAATGCGTGGGCGCCTGCCCGATTCGCTTGAGTCTGGTCATTTTTCAATGTATGTTTTTGCTCCCTGCCATGATGGGTTCATTCATGAAGTCCCTGCCCCGCGTTTCCCTCTTTGGCGCGGCAGCGCCCAGGATAACGGCTGACTCTGTTCCGATGGACTTTACCGCGCGCCGGGACGGCCATGCCTGATCCTTCTCCCGCGACGCCGCCCCCCAGACGGGCGCATGTCGTCTCCGATTTGCCCTCGCGCGCGCGCAAGGGCCTGAAAATCGAGCGCCTGCTGAATCTCGATCAACATTTTGGCGCCGGCGATCCGCCTTTTCGTCTCCTCGATGTAGGGACTGGCGCCGGGGGAATTTCGCATTATTTTGCCCGCCACCCAAGATTGCGCTGTCAGGTCGATGCGGTAGACACCCAGGACAGTCGGCTGGTTACGGACGGGTATGCGTTCCGTCTGGTCAGTGGAACCGCGTTGCCCTTCGCGGATGCCGCTTTTG
>JAIRNL010000244.1 GCA_031258035.1 Azoarcus sp.
GACAAACCCTTTACAAACGCCCTGGCTTTCATTAAGGTCGCCGATTTATGTAAATAACGATCCGTTATTTCGCTTGGCGGAACCATCATCATGGACAATGAAGTCATTCTCACCGGCCCCGAAGCGGGCGTCGCCACGCTGCGCATCCACCGCCCCGATGCCCGGAACGCGCTCAACCAAAACGTCCGGCGCCTTCTGGCTGCGCATTTCACCGCACTGGGGCAGGACGAAGAAACCCGCTGCATCGTGCTGACCGGCGGCGAACAGTATTTCGTCGCGGGCGCGGATCTGCGCGATCTTGCCGAATGCTCGGCCATCGACATGCACCTGCGCAACGTGCATCTGCTCTGGCGGGCCATCGCGGAGTGTCCCAAACCGGTGATCGCGGCGGTCAACGGCTACGCGCTCGGCGGCGGCTGCGAATTGGCCATGCACGCGGACATCATCGTCGCGGGTGAAAACGCTTCCTTCGGCCAACCAGAAATCCGCGTCGGCATCATGCCCGGCGCGGGCGGCACACAGCGCCTGGCACGCGCGATCGGCAAATTCCAGGCCATGAAAATGCTGCTCACCGGCTTGCCGATCTCCGGCAAGGAAGCCTTCTCGATGGGCCTGGCCAGCGAAGTGGTCGAAGACGGCAAAGTGCAGGAACGCGCCGCCGAGCTGGCCAAAATCATCGCCAACATGCCGCCGCTTGCCGCAAGGCAGATCAAGGAAGTGCTGCTCGCCGGGCAGGATGCGCCGCTGGACACCGCCCTGATGCTGGAAAGAAAGGCTTTCCACCTGCTCTTTGGCAGCCACGATCAACGAGAGGGAATGCGCGCCTTCCTTGAAAAACGCAAACCCGTTTACACAGGACGCTGAACCCATGGATTCGACTTCAACCAACGCGCCACTGGGCATCATCGGCGTCGGACTGATGGGGCGCGGCATCGCCCAGATCGCCGCCCAGGGCGGCATGCCGGTCATACTGTATGACAGCCGTCCCGAAGGCGGCGAGGAAGCGCGCAAGGCCATTCTCGCCACGCTGCAAAAACTCGCCGAAAAAGGCAAGATCGGCGAAAAGGATGTGGCGCAGGCCGCTTCCCGCCTGACGGTCGCCACCTCATTGGCGGATCTCGCGCCCTGTGCCGCCGTCATCGAGGCCATCGTCGAGAACCTCGAAGTCAAGCGCGGGCTTTTCGCGGAGCTGGAATCCATCGTCGCCCCGGAATGCATTCTGGCGACGAACACCTCATCGCTTTCCGTGACGGCGATTGCCGCCGTGTGCAAACACCCTGGGCGCGTCGCCGGATTCCACTTTTTCAGCCCGGTGCCGCTCATGAAGATCGTCGAAGTGATCTCCGGCCCCCTCACCGATGCCGCCGTCGCCGACCAATTGACCGCCATGGCGAGGCAAATGGGACATACCCCGGTGAAAGCGAGCGATACGCCGGGTTTCATCGTCAATCACGCCGGGCGCGGCTACCTGACCGAATCCCTGCGCATCCTGGGCGAGAGCATCGCCGCCTATCCCGAAATCGACCGCATCCTGCGGCAGGCGGCGGGCTTTCGCATGGGGCCGTTCGAGCTTCTCGACCTCACCGGCCTGGATGTCTCGCAGCCGGTCATGGAATCCATCTACAACCAGTACTATCAGGAACCGCGCTTTCGGCCCTCGCCGATTGCGCGGCAACGGATGGCGGCGGGGCTTTTGGGCAAGAAAAGCCAGCGCGGCTTTTACCGCTATGAAGGCGGCAAGAAAGAAGAAATTGCCGAACCCGCCCTGCCCCCCAGAGCCGACAGGCCGGTATGGATTGGCCGGGAAGATGCCGCGGCTTTCCCGGCGGTCGCCGCCCTGCTCGAACGGCTTGGCGCGCCGCGCGACGAAGGCGAACGTCCCGACGAACAATCGCTTTGCCTTGTCTTGCCGCTCGGGCGGGATGCCACGACCTCGGCGGTTGCCGCCGGGATCGATCCCCGCCGCGTCCTCGGGCTGGACCCGCTCTTCCTGGATGGGCGACGCACCCTGATGACGACGCCCGTCACCGACCCCGCGGCGCGCGACGCCGCCCACGCGCTCTTTGGCGCGGACGGGACGCCCGTGTCGGTCATCCACGACAGCCCCGGCTTCATCTGCCAGCGCGTCGTGGCGACCATCGTCAACATCGGCAGCGACATCGCCCAACAGGGGATCGCCAGCCCGCAGGACATCGACCGGGCCGTCACGCTCGGCCTGGGGTACCCGAAAGGACCGCTGGCGATGGGAGACGCGCTGGGCGCGGCAACGGTGCTGGGCATCCTCGACAGCCTCCACGAGTTCTACCGCGACCCGCGCTACCGTCCCAGCCCGTGGCTCAAGCGCCGCGCGCTCCTGGGCGTATCCCTGCTCACGCCGGACAACTGATTTCCCTTTTTCAGCCAAGGACAGACCACAATGCTAGACGCCTATATCTATTCCGGCCTGAGAACCCCCTTCGGTCGCCAGGCCGGCAGCCTTGCGCCGGTACGCCCGGACGACCTGGTCGCCGCCGTGATCCGGCAACTCATCGCCAACGGCCCCTTCACCGCCGATCAGGTGGAAGATGTCGTACTGGGCTGCGCCTGCCAGGCGGGCGAAGACAGCCGCAACATCGCCCGCCACGCGGTACTGCTCTCCGGGCTGCCCGTGACGACGCCGGGCCAGACGGTCAACCGCCTGTGTTCGAGCGGTCTGGCTGCGATACTGGATGCCGCGCGCGCCATCACCTGCAAGGAAGGCGACCTCTACATCGCGGGCGGCGTCGAAAACATGAGCCGCGCGCCGTTCGTGGTCGCCAAGAGCGAGAGCGCCTACGGACGCGATTTCAAAGTCTTCGATTCGGCCATCGGCGCGCGTTTCCCGAACCCGAAAATCATCCGCCAATACGGCGGCGACACCATGCCGGAGACCGCCGACAACGTCGCCAAAGACCTGGGATTGTCGCGCGAAGACAGCGATATTTTCGCCGCCGCCTCACAAGCCAGATTCGCCGCCGCGCAGAAAAGCGGCTTCTTCGCGGGCGAAATCCTCCCGGTGGAAGTGCCGACCGGCAAAAAAACCCCGCCCAAAACCGTCAGCCTCGATGAGCACCCGCGCCCGGAGAGCACCCTCGAATCCCTGGCCAAACTCAGGCCGCTCTTTGAAGGCGGCGTCGTGACGGCGGGCAACGCCTCCGGCGTCAATGACGGCGCCGTGGCCATGTGGGTCGGCAATCGCGCCATCGGCGAAAAAGTGGGCGCCAAACCCGCCGCGCGCATCCTTGCCGGCGCAGCCAGCGGCGTCGAGCCGCGCGTCATGGGCATCGGGCCCGCCCACGCCATCCCGAAGGCGCTGGCGCGCGCCGGACTGACGCTCAAGGACATGGACATCATCGAAATCAACGAAGCCTTCGCCTCGCAAGTACTCGGCTGCCTCAAGCTGCTCGACGTGCCCTTCGACGACGCGCGCGTAAACCCCAATGGCGGCGCGATTGCCGTCGGCCATCCCCTGGGCGCCTCCGGCGCGCGGCTGGCTCTGACCGCGGTACGCGAACTCGAACGCCGCAATGGCCGCTACGCCGTACTGAGCCTGTGCATCGGCATGGGCCAGGGGCTGGCTGTCGTGATCGAGCGTGTCTAGCCTCACCCTTTTGCAAAAAGAGAAAAAACCATGTCCGCAGCACTCTCCGATATCCGCGTACTCGACCTGTCGCGGGTACTTGCCGGCCCTTGGGCGACCCAGATCCTTGCCGACCTCGGCGCGGAAGTCATCAAAATCGAACGTCCAGGCACCGGCGACGACACGCGGGGATGGGGGCCGCCCTACCTGAAAGACACCGAAGGCCGCGACACCAGGGAAGCCGCCTACTTCCTCGCCGCCAACCGCAACAAAAAATCGGTGACGCTCAACGTCTCCACGCCGGAAGGCCAGGAAATCGTCCGCCAGCTTGCCGCGCAAAGCGACGTCTTCATCGAAAACTACAAAGTGGGCGACATGGCGCGCTACCACCTCGCCTACGACGACCTGAAAAAAATCAACCCGAAGCTGATCTACTGCTCCATCACGGGCTTCGGCCAGGACGGCCCGCTCGCCAACCTGGCTGGCTACGATTTCATCATCCAGGGCATGGGCGGCCTGATGAGCATCACCGGCGAGCGCGACGACCTTCCCGGCGGCGGCCCGCAAAAACTCGGCGTTGCCTTTGCCGACCTGATGACCGGCGTCTACTCGGCCATCGCCATCCTTGCCGCCCTCAACCACCGCAACGCTTCCGGCGAAGGCCAATATATCGACATGGCGCTCCTGGACGTGCAGGTGGCGACGATGGCCAACATGAACATGAACTACCTGGCTTCCGGCGCCATCCCGAAACGGCAGGGCAACGCCCACGCCAACATCGTTCCCTACCAAGTATTTCGTTGCAAGGACGGCTACATGGTCCTTGCCGTCGGCAATGACAGCCAGTTCGTCAAGTTCTGCGAAATCATCGGCCATCCGGAACTCTCGCAAGACGAACGCTTCACGAAGAATGCCGACCGCGTGCGCAACCGCGAGACGCTGATTCCGATCCTCCAGGACATCCTGATCGAACGCAATGTCGGGGACTGGGTGGGGCCGCTCGAATCCTCCGGCGTCCCGGCCGGCCCCATCAACAACATCGCGCAGACTTTCGAGCATCCGCAGGTCAGGCACCGCAAGATGAAAATCGAATTGCCGCACCCGCTCTCGGGCGCCGTGCCGCTGGTCGCCAACCCGATCCGTTTTTCCAAAACCCCCGTTTCCTATCGCACCGCCCCGCCCACGCTGGGGCAACATACGCGGGAAGTGCTCTCGACCCTGACCGACATACAGAGCGCGGACATCGACGCACTATCGGCCAAGGGCGTGATCTGACCCATGATCGG
>JAIRNL010000298.1 GCA_031258035.1 Azoarcus sp.
CCGGCGTGGCGCGCGCTCGATTTCGATGCCGGCGCGAGCGTATTCGTAAAGCGGTTTGCCATTGCGTTTGAGCGCCGAATGCATCGGCGGCGTCTGTTCGATTTCGCCGGTGAAGCGCATGAGCGCCTGGCTTAATTCGATTTCGTTTACCGTTACCGGCTTCGTCGACAGCACTTCGCCATCGGCGTCGCCGCTGTCGGTGGCGATGCCAAGCCGCACGCCGGCTTCGTAGACTTTGTCGGCGTCGAGCAGCATTTGCGAGAATTTGGTGGCCTCGCCGAAGGTGAGCGGCAATAGACCGCAAGCCAGTGGGTCGAGGGTGCCGGTGTGGCCGGCCTTGCGGGCGTTCAGGAGGTGGCGCGCGGTTTGCAGGGCTGCATTGGAACTCATCCCCGCCGGTTTGTCGAGCAGGAGTACGCCGTCGATGGCACGGCGGGCGATGCGGGCGGATGGGGCAGGACGCATGGTGGTCGTTGCGGCGTAACGGGAAGAGGGGAGGGGAGGATTTCCGTGCGCTGGGCGGCGCATTTCCCGCCCGCCGCGCGAGACGGCAGGCAGTCGTCAGTTTTCCGGTGTTTCGCCCGTTGCGTGGGTGCGCGCTTCGTCTTCGCGTACGGCCTGGTCGATCAATTGCGACAGGCGGCTGCCTTCTTCCACCGAGCGATCGTAGTGGAAGTGCAGTTCGGGCAGGGTGTGGATGCGGATGCGCTTGCCCAATTCACGGCGCAGAAAGCCGCTCGCGCGCTGGAGTCCGTCGAGGATGGCCGGTGCATTTCCGGCACCGCCCATCGCAGTGAAGAACACTTTGGCGTGGGCGTAGTCGGGGGTGAGTTCGACGTCGGTGATCGAGACGAAACCCACGCGAGGGTCTTTCATCTCCAGTTGGATCAGTTCAGCCAGTTCGCGGCGGATTTGCCCGGCCACGCGCTGGCTGCGCGAATATTCTTTCGGCATTGTTCAGAGCGTCCTGGCTACTTCGCGGATCTCGAACACTTCGAGCTGGTCGCCGATCTGGATGTCGTTGTGGCCACGTAGTTGCAGGCCACACTCGTAGCCGGATTTGACTTCCTTGACGTCGTCCTTGAAACGCTTGAGCGATTCCAGTTCGCCCGCCCACAGCACGGTATGGTCGCGCAGTAGACGAACCGAGGAGCCGCGCCGCACCAGGCCTTCGAGCACGTAGCAGCCGGCTACCGCGCCCACTCTGGAGATGGTGAACACCTGGCGGATTTCGACCAGGCCGATGATTTCCTCGCGTTTTTCCGGCGACAGCATGCCGGAGAGCGCTGCCTTGACCTCGTCTACGGCATCGTAAATGATGTCGTAATAGCGGATGTCGACCCCGAAGCTTTCGGCAAGTTTCCTTGCCCCGGAATCGGCGCGGGTGTTGAAGCCGATGATGACCGCTTCCGATGCCTGAGCCAGATTGACGTCGGATTCGGAGATCGCGCCCACGCCGGCATGGATGACGCGCACCTTGACTTCGTCGGTGGAGAGCTTTTGCAGCGATTGAGCCAGCGCTTCCTGGGAGCCTTGTACGTCGGCCTTGATGATGAGCGCAAGGCTCTTGGCTTCGCCTTCGCCGATTTGCTCGAACATGTTTTCGAGCTTGGTTGCCTGTTGTTTGGCGAGCTTGACGTCGCGGAACTTGCCTTGACGGAAGAGCGCGATTTCGCGCGCTTTTTTCTCGTCGGTGAGTACGATGGCCTCGTCGCCGGCCGCGGGGACTTCCGAGAGGCCGAGAATTTCGACGGGAATGGCCGGGCCGGCTTCGTCGATGCTGGCCCCGCTCTCGTCGAGCATGGCGCGGATGCGGCCGAAGGTTGCTCCCACCAGCATCACGTCGCCGCGCCGCAAGGTGCCGGACTGCACGAGGAGGGAGGCGACCGGGCCGCGTCCCTTGTCGAGCCGCGCTTCGACGATCAGGCCCTTGGCGGGGGCGTCGACCGGCGCCCGGAGGTCGAGCACGTCGGCCTGGAGCAGCACGGCTTCGAGCAGGTCGTCGACGCCCGCGCCGCTTTTGGCCGAGACTGCCGCGAACAGGATGTCGCCGCCGTATTCTTCCGGCACGACTTCTTCGGCGATCAATGCTTGCTTGACTTTTTCGATATTGGCCGCCGGTTTGTCGATCTTGGTGATGGCCACCACCAGCGGCACGCCCGCCGCCTTGGCGTGGTGGATGGCCTCGCGCGTTTGCGGCATCACGCCGTCGTCGGCAGCGACGACCAGGATGACGATGTCGGTCGCCTGCGCGCCGCGCGCCCGCATGGCGGTGAAGGCTTCGTGCCCGGGGGTGTCGAGGAAGGTGATCATGCCGCGCGGCGTTTCCACGTGGTAGGCGCCGATGTGCTGGGTGATGCCGCCGGCTTCGCCCGCCGCGACCTTGGCGCGGCGGATGTAGTCGAGCAGCGAGGTCTTGCCGTGGTCGACGTGGCCCATCACGGTCACTACCGGGGCGCGCGGCAGGTATTCGTAGTCCTTGTGTTCGTCGGCTTCGGCAAGGAAGGCGTCCGGGTCGTCGAGCTTGGCGGCGAACGCCTTGTGGCCCATGTCTTCGACGAGGATCATCGCGGTTTCCTGGTCGAGCACTTGGTTGATCGTGACCATCATGCCCATCTTCATCAGCGTCTTGATGACTTCGGTGGCCTTGATCGCCATCTTGTGGGCGAGTTCGGCCACGGAGATGGTTTCGGGGACGTGTACTTCGCGCACGATGGGTTCGTTCGGCGCCTGGAAGGCGGAGGCGCGCTCTTCGGCATGGCTGCGTCCGCCGCCGTGCCGACCGCCGGATTTCGCGCCGCGCCAGGCATTGCCGGCGGCGCTGGCTGTGACGTCGCCCCGGGTCTTGAGGCCGCCGCGGCGTTTGCTGGCGCTGTCGTTGTCGCGGGTACTGCCGGGGCCGCGCTTGCTGGCTTCGCGCGCGGGTTTTTTCTCTTCGCCCTTGGGCGGACGGTGGAGGGTGCCGGTGGTGCTTTTTTTGTCCGCGGCAGCCTTGGCGGCAGGCGCTTCTTTTTCCTTGGGTGGCAGCGGCGTGTGCGTGCGGGCCTCTTTTTCCTGGCGTCGGGCTTCGGCGGCGGCCTTGGTGGCGGCTTCGCGTTCCTGGCGCGCGCGCAGGTCGGCTTGCTGGCGTTCGCGCAGTTCGCGGTGACGGCGGGATTCCTGTTCGCGCGTTGCGAGTTCTTCCTGGCTCAGGATCTGGGTAATCGGCGGCGTCGTGGTGACGATGCGCTTGCGCCGGGCAACGGGCGGCTGTTTGTTCGCGGGCGCTGCGGTTTCGGCGGCGGCTTGCGGCGGGGTTTGCGCCGGCGCGCTTTCGCTTTCGGTGGACGCGGTTTGCGCCAGGACGGCATCGAGAGGCGCGGTCTCGGAGACGGGCTCCAGTTTCGGGAAGTGTTCAGGTACCGGCGCCGTCGGCAGCGGCGTTGGCTCGACCTTGGTCGTGACGGGTTCTTCCGTCGGCTTCGGGGGAGGCACGGCCTCGGCTTCGGGCGGCGTGGAGGGCACGGGGGCGGCCTCGGTGACGGCGGCTTCGGCGACGTCGTCGCGTTTGACGAAGACCCGTTTCTTGCGCACTTCGACCTGCACGGTGCGCGCGCGCCCGGTGGCGTCGGTGGCGCGGATTTCCGAGGTTTGCTTGCGGGTCAGGGTGATCTTGCCTTTTCTGGCATCGCCGTGCGATTCACGCAGGTAGGCAAGCAGACGCGATTTGTCCTGCTCGGTGAGCAAGTCTTTTTCGTCGAACTTGTCGACGCCGGCGCGCTTCAACTGTTCCAGTAGCGCCTCCGCCGGCATTTTCAGTTCGCCGGCAAACTGGGTTACGCTCATCCCTTCCATCACAAGACTCCCGTCATTCTTTCTCGATCTCGAACCAGTGGGCGCGCGCGACCGAAATCAACGCGCTGGCGCGCTCTTCGCCGATGCCGGTCAGTTCGACCAGTTCGTCGGCCGCGAGATCAGCCAGATCGTCCCGTGTCCGGATTTCCTGGCTGGCGAGCTTGGCCGCCAGCGTTCTGTCCATGCCTTCAAGCGAGAGCAGGTCGTCGGCGACGCCTTCGAGTTTTTCCTCGGTGACGATGGCCTCGGTGAGCAGCACGTCGCGGGCGCGATTGCGCAGTTCATTGACGGTAGCTTCGTCGAAGTCCTCGATTTCGAGCATCTCGGCCAGCGGCACGTAGGCAATTTCTTCAAGCGAGGAGAAACTTTCGTCGATCAGGATGTTGGCCACATCTTCGTCGACGTCGAGTTTTTCCATGAAGAGGGCGCGCAGTTCGCCGCGTTCCTGTTCGGTGCGGGTGGCGGATTCCTGTTCGCTCATCAGGTTGATCGTCCATCCGGTCAGTTCGGAGGCGAGCTTGACGTTCTGGCCGTTGCGTCCGATCGAGATGGCGAGGTTGTTTTCGTCTACCACCACGTCCATCGCGTGCGCTTCTTCGTCGACCACGATGGAGACGACTTCGGCGGGCTGGAGCGCCGCTATGACGAATTGGGCCGGGTCGGAGGCCCAGACGATGATGTCGATCTGCTCATTGGCGATTTCGCCCCTGACCGCCGTTACCCGCGAGCCGCGCAGGCCGACGCAGGTGCCGATGGGGTCGATGCGCTGGTCGTTGGCCTTGACCGCGATCTTGGCGCGCAGGCCGGGATCGCGGGCGCATGCCTTGATTTCGAGCAGGCCGTCCTCGATCTCGGGGACTTCCAGCTCGAAGAGCTTCATCAGGAATTCGGGTACCGTGCGCGACAGGATCAACTGCGGGCCGCGCACGCCGCGGTCGATCTTGAGAAGATAGGCTTTCACGCGATCGCCGGTGCGCAGGTTCTCGCGCGGGATCTGCTGGTCGCGCGGCAGCACCGCTTCCATGCGGCCTACCTCGATGATGGCATTGCCGCGTTCGACGCGCTTTATCATGCCGGAGACGAGGAATTCCTCACGTTCGAGAAAGTCGTTGAGTACTTGCTCGCGCTCGGCGTCGCGGATTTTCTGCAGGATGACCTGCTTGGCCGCCTGCGCGCCGATGCGCCCGAAGTCGATCGGTTCCAGCGCTTCTTCGATGTATTCGCCCGGTTCGATGTCCGGGCGGATTTCGCGCGCGTCGATGATGCCCATTTCGGCCTTGTCGTTGGTGACGTCTTCATCGGGCATGACCACCCAGCGCCGGAAGGATTCGTAATCGCCGCTGCTCCGGTCGACGCTCACCCGCACATCGGCATCGTCATGGATGCGCTTCTTGGTCGCGGAGGCAAGCGCCGATTCCAGGGCGGCGAACACGATGTCCTTGGCGACGTTCTTTTCGCGCGCCAGCGCATCGACCAGCAACAGAATCTCGCGGCTCATGTCAGGGAAACCTCCAGGATCAAAATTTTGGAACGAGACGTGCTTTCTCGACATCGTCGAAGGCGACCAGGAGTTCCCCCTTGTCTGTGTCGACCACGACCGCGCCATCGCGCAGGCCCTGGAGCACGCCGGTAAAATTGCGTTGGTTGTCCACCGGCGCATGAGTGCGCAACCGTATTTCGTGTCCGGCGAAACGCTCGAAGTCGGTGGGTTTGAGAAGCGGGCGATCGAGCCCGGGCGAGGAGACTTCGAGGCGGTCGTAATCGACGTTCTCGACCTCGAACAGCCGGGTGAGCTGGTGGCTGACCGTCGCGCAGTCATCCACGCTCACGCCGCGCGCGATGTCGATGAAAACGCGCAGCAACCGCCCGCGCGGCGAACTCTCGATCGTCACGAGCTCGAA
>JAIRNL010000023.1 GCA_031258035.1 Azoarcus sp.
TACGCGCCGCGCGTGGTGCAGTTTTTCCACAGCACCGAGAGCAGGAGCGCCGGGAAGTTGGCCGAGGCGGCGATGGCGAAGGCGAGCGACACCATGAAGGCGACGTTCTGCTTCTCGAACGCGATGCCGAGGAGAACCGCCAGGATGCCGAGCGCGACCGTGGTGATGCGCGAGACGCGGAATTCTTCCCGCGACGTGACTTTGCCCTTCTTGAACGCGGTCGCGTAGAGATCGTGCGACACGGCGGAGGCGCCCGACAGCGTCAGGCCCGAGACGACCGCGAGAATCGTGGCGAAGGCGACCGCCGACATGAAGCCGAGGAACAGATCGCCGCCCACGGCGTTGGCCAGGTGCACTGCCGCCATGTTGAGTCCGCCTCGCAGTTTGCCGTCCGCTTCGAGGAAGGACGGGTTCTGGCTGACGAAGACGATCGCGCCGAAGCCGATGATGAAGGTCAGCACGTAGAAATACCCCGTCCAGGTCGTCGCCCAGAACACGCTCTTGCGGGCTTCCCTGGCGTTGGGCACGGTGAAGAAGCGCATCAGGATGTGGGGCAAGCCCGCCGTGCCAAACATCAGCGCCATCCCGAAGGAGATCGCCGAGACCGGATCCTTGATGAAGCCGCCCGGCCCCATGATCGCGGCGCTGCCCTTGATTTCGACCGCCGCGCTGAAAAGCCTCTCGACGCTGAAGCCGTGCGCCATCATCACCATGAAGGCCATGAAACTCGCGCCGGCGAGCAGCATGACCGCCTTGGTGATCTGCACCCAGGTGGTCGCGGTCATGCCGCCGAACAGCACGTAGGCCATCATCAGGACGCCGACGATGATCACGGCGTAGATGTAGTCGAGACCGAACAGCAGCTTGATGAGTTGCCCCGCGCCGACCATCTGCGCGATCAGGTAGAAGGCGACGACCACCAGCGTGCCGGAGGCGGCGAAGATGCGGATCGGCTCCTGGCGGAAGCGGTAGGCGAGCACATCGGCGAAGGTGAAGCGGCCGAGGTTGCGCAGCCGTTCGGCGAGCATGAAGGTGAGGAAGGGCCAGCCGACGAGAAAGCCGAGCGAGTAGATGAGTCCGTCGAAGCCGGTCATCATCACCGCCGCCGAGATGCCGAGAAACGAGGCGGCGGACATGAAGTCCCCGGCGATCGCCAGCCCGTTCTGGAAGCCGGTGATGCCACCGCCCGCGGTGTAGAAGTCCGCCACGGAGCGGGTGCGCGAGGCGGCCCATTTGGTGATCCAGAGCGTCAGGCCGACGAAGAGCGCGAACATGACGATGGCTATCCAGTTGGTCGGCTGTTTTTCGGCTTCGCCGATGACGTCCGCCGCGAACGCGCCGTGGGAGACCGCCGCAAGGGAAAGGAGCGCCAATGCCCGGACAAGGGAGGCGGAAAAGGGGTTATTGCGTTTCATGGCCGGCTTTCCTCCGCGAGAATTTTATGAATGGCTGCGTCGTATTTCGTATTGGCGCGATGCACGTAAACGCCGGTGATGGTGACAGCCAGCAAAATGATGCCGAAACCGACGGGAATGCCCAGCGAAGTAGCCATGCCCTCTCCAAGGGGCATGGCCAGTAATGGTTTGTTGAAAGCGATGAGCAGGATGAAGCCGTAGTACACGACGCAAAGCAATTGCGTCAGCCACCAGGCGAAGGTATTGCGTTCCCGTACCAGTGCCTGGTAATCGGGATTGGCCATGATGCGCGTAGATAGTTCCGTTGCCACGATTGTCCCCTCTTTGAATGTGGTCTATTTGCCGGCGGTCATGCTGAACGGCGCGTGCCCGACGACGCGTGAACAGGCTCTCCGGATGGCCTGCGGTGAGGTACGGCTGTTTCCGCCGCTTTGTGTCAACAGACGAATCCGGGGCGGATCGGTTCCCCGCGCCATTCGTCCGGCGCGCAAATGATCGAAATCACTTATATTGGGAAATGGGTCGGAGAAAGCGTTCCTCCAGCGATAAGTGCATCATGGCAACCGTGAGGGCATCATTCATGGCATCGTGACGTGGCAGCGCGGGTATTTCCAGGCGGCTGCACATGATGTCCCAGTGCAAATCAATATAAGCCCCCGGATAAAGACGCTGTCGCCAACTATAATAGCGCGCGGAAACTTCCTGCCTTCGATTTGGCAGGGGCGCGCCGATCAACGGTATCAGGTATTTGTTCAGCACCGCGATGTCGTAATCCAGGTAGTAGCCGAGCAGCGTCCGTCCGCCGATGAATTCCAGCAGCGCCCGCAGGGCGCATTCCGGCGCCATGCCCGCGCGCACGTCTTCCGGTCGCAGGCCGTGGACGCGGACGTTGTCGCCGGTCGGCGCGTTTTTCGGTTGCACGAGGGCGCGGAAAGCCGTGCCGGCGGCGATCCGCCCGCCGTCGATTTTCACCGCCGCGATAGCCAGCAACTCCGCCCGCGCCACGTCGAGCGAAGTCGTCTCGCAGTCGATGCTGACGATCTGTCCGTCGTCCTGCTCGAAAAGCGCCCGGTACGGTGGGCGAATGCGCCGCCGGCGCAGCGCGGCGAAAAATCCCTTGCCCATGTTCAAAACCGTCCGAGTTGGTAATGCCGGCTCAGGAAAGTCTTGAACTTGCGGGCGATCGCCAGCGATTCCTTGAGCGAATCGCGTTCGAGGGAGGACAGGGCGCCGGTGTCGATGGCGTTGTCGGTCTCCGTGCCCCAGCGCCGCGCGGCAAGGCCGGCGTCGAGCCGCAGTTTCATCATGAAAGCCAGCGAGCCCGCCAGATCGTCGGCGAAAGCGCGCTCGATCCGGCCCGCTCCGGCCAGCGCCTCCAGGCGCTCGAAAGTGTTGACCGGCGCAATGCCGGATTCCAGGGCCAGGACCCGGACGCCATGCACGATCGGAAAGATGCCGCCTTTCTTGATGTCGAAATGCGCCTCGTCGCGGCGGTGCAGCAGTTGCCGCCAGAAGCGGTTTTCGGCCTGGAGGGGGTCGAACTGGGAAATCGCCCTGGCGAGCCAGCCGAGCCACTGCGTCTCGCCGCGCACCCGTTCGGACAGGTAGTCGCGGCAGGCCGCGAGCCGCGCCGCCTCGCCCGCCACCGTTTCCGCGTCCAGCCAGGCAGCCAGGT
>JAIRNL010000033.1 GCA_031258035.1 Azoarcus sp.
GCCGGAGATCGCGCGGATCGAGCCGGAAGCGCGCGATCTTGCCGAAACCGACCGCGCCCACGAAATCCCCGCGCATCTGCGCGGTGCCACAGGCGGCGACACAGCAGCCGCATTCGACACAGCGGTCGAGTTCGTAGATCTGCTCGGCAAGATCAGGCTCCATGCGTTCCTCGATCCTGCGCAGATCGGGCTCGCCGTCCGCGCCATGTAGCCAGGCTTGCAAACGCTCGCTCATGCCGCGCATCCATTTGCCCGTGTTGACCGAAAGATCGCCGATCAGCTCGAAGAACGGCAGCGGCGCAAGCGTGGTCTCGGCGGGCAGATCCCTGGTCAGGGTGCGGCAAGCCAGTCGCGGACGGCCGTTGACCATCATCGCGCAGCTGCCGCAGATGCCGGCGCGGCAGACGAAATCGAACTTCAGGGTCGGGTCCTGGTGCTCGCGGATTTCGTTGAGGGCGATGAACAGCGTCATGCTGTCGGCCTCTTCGAGGCGGTATGCCTGCAAACGCGGCGGCGAAGCGGGATCGGCCGGGTCATAGCGCAGGATGTTGAAAGCCAGCCAGCGGTTTTGCCGGGGGCGGGAGAATTCGTCGTTGTCGTCGATGATGCTCATCTGGCGACCTCCAGCGGTTCGTCGAGCCGTTCGTTGCGCCCAGCCAGCGAGGCGGGCAGCTTGTCGGCGTAAGGCATGAGAGCGTCCTGGACCGCGTGGCGGTCGCCGCCCTGCATGCCAGCGCGCAGCGACTCCACCTCATGCTGGCGGCGTGGTGTATCGGGATGGTCGATGTAGTTCTTCGCGCCATAACCGCGCCAACCGGGAGGCAGTTCCATTTTCAGGATGTCGAGCGCCTCGTAGTCGAGACGCGGCAGGTTGGCATCCTCGCCCGGCCAGTAGGCGAGCGTGCGCTTGAGCCAGTCCCGATCGTTCCGGCGCGGGAAATCTTCCCGGAAATGCGCCCCCCGGCTCTCGGTGCGCCGATACGCGCCGTAGGCGATGGTGATCGCCAGTTTCAGCATGCGTTGCAGGCGGTACGCGGCGACGAGTTCCGAGTTGGCGGCGCGCGATTTGCCGGAAATGCCGATCTCCTGGCTGCGCTCCAGCAGGCGTTGCAGGTGCGCGACCCCAGCCAGGAGCGCGTCGCCCTGACGGAAAATCCCCACGTAATGGGTCATGATTTCCTGCATCTCGGAACACAGGCGGAAAGGGTTTTCGCGCCCGTCGGAAACCAGGATCGCTGTAAGCCGCGCTTCTTCGCGCCGCACGAATTCCCGCGCCAGCGCGAGCGGAAGCGGCACGGCGTTTTCCGCCTTGTCGCAGAAATCGGCGATGAATTCGCCGACGATCATCCCGGCGACGACGGTTTCGGCCACCGAATTGCCGCCAAGGCGGTTGAAGCCGTGCAAATCCCAACAGGCCGCCTCCCCCGCCGCGAACAGTCCCTTGAGATATGGCGACTGCCCGGTGTGATCGGTGCGCACCCCTCCCATCGTGTAGTGCTGCGCCGGGCGCACGGGGATCCACTCTTCCGCCGGGTCGATGCCGAGGAAATGCTGGCAGATTTCCTTCACTTCGCGCAGGTTGTGCTCGATGTGGCGGCGGCCCAGCAAGGTGATATCGAGCCACAGGTGGGGGCCGAAACGCGACGGCACGCCCTTGCCGCCGCGGATGTGCTCTTCCATGCGGCGGGAGACGACGTCGCGCGAGGCGAGTTCTTTCTTTTCCGGCTCGTAGTCGGGCATGAAACGATGACCGTCGACGTCGCGCAACAGGCCGCCGTCGCCGCGACAGCCTTCGGTGACGAGGATGCCAGCCGGAAAGATGCCGGTGGGGTGAAACTGCACCGCCTCCATGTTGCCCAGGGGCGCGACCCCGGTCTCCAGAGCCAGCGCATGCCCCATGCCTTCGCAGATCACGGCGTTGGTGGTGACGCGGTACAGCCGCCCCGCGCCGCCGGTGGCGATCGCCGTGGCCTTGGCGAGACAGGCGGAAAGCTCGCCCGTCACGAGGTTGCGCACCACCGCGCCGTAACAGCGTTCGCCGTCGTGGATCAAAGCCAGCGCCTCGGTGCGTTCATGCACCTCGACGCCGTGGCGGATCGCCTGGTCGCCGATGGTGAAGAGCATGGCGTGGCCGGTGCCGTCCGACACATAACAGGTGCGCCATTTCTTGGTGCCGCCGAAATCGCGCTGCGCAATCAGGCCGTGCGCCCCGGCCTGTTCGGTGATGACGACTTTTTGCTCGTTGATGATGACCTCGTGCGCGCCGCCGCGCACCCGGCTCCACGGCGTGCCCCAGGCAGCCAGTTCGCGCACCGCCTTCGGCGCGGTGTTCACGAACATGCGCGCGACGAGTTGATCCGCGCCCCAGTCGCTGCCGCGCACGGTGTCCTCGAAATGCACGTCTTCGTTATCGCCTTCGCCCTTGGCGACATTGGCGAGCGACGCCTGCATGCCGCCCTGCGCCGCCGCCGAGTGCGACCGTTTGGGCGGCACCAGCGACAGGACGACGACCTCGTGACCGCGCCGCCGGGCCGCGATCGCCATCCGGAGACCGGCGAGGCCGCCGCCGATCACCAACACATCGGTCAGGATCGTTTTCACCGCGCCTCTCCCTGCCGGGCATCCTGGCTGTCCAACGCCCAGACCGGCGTGTAACGCTCGCCGTACTGGGCGCGGTGCGCGAAACCGATCTTCATGTACGCGCCCAGGGTCGCCAGCCCCAGCACCAGGAAAAACGCGGTCAGGCCCCATTTCAGCTTTTTCAGGAGGGCGCGGGGAGCGTCCGGCCAGCCCCATTTGACCGCCAGCCGATACAGGCCGATGCTCCCGTGCAGTTCCACCGCCAGCAGCATCGTGAGATAAAACGGCCACAGGCCGTCGCTCCAGACGCGGTCGGACGAAGCGTAGGGCCCGATATTCTGCGGCCAGACGAACATCTGGTAGAGATGCGCCGAAGCGAAGAAAAAAAGCAGGAAGCCGGTGCCCGCCTGCCAGGCCCATAGCGTGGTGTCTTCGTGCCGCATCGCCCTGGAATGGGCGAGGATGACGCGGAACTGCCGGTAGTTGCCCGGGAACTTGCGCACAGCCAGGAACGCATGGGCGACGAACACCAGCGCCACAAAGCCGACGACGCAGGACACCAGCCAGGGATGGGAGCCCCCGAAGATGAAATACCCTTCAAAGAATTTGGTGACCGCCCACATGGCCGGCTCGCCCAGGAGGATGGTGGAGACGAAGGCCATGTGCCCCCACATGAAGAGCGCCAGGAAAAGGCCCGTGCCGCTTTGCAATATATCCAGCCTGGCTGGCCAGCGGTTTTTGGCAGCCAGATCGGCCAATCCCGCCTGGACGACAACGGTTTCGTACAACATTCAAGCCCCACGAACAATGACAC
>JAIRNL010000083.1 GCA_031258035.1 Azoarcus sp.
ATAAGTAAGGAGGAACACTGTGGCTTTTCCTGGAACAACTTCACTTGTGCGCACGGGCTTGAGAGCGAGCGCGGTTTTTTTTGGCTGCGTGGCATGTGGCTTGATCGCGGCTTTGCTGCTGGGCGTGGTTGTGGCGCTGGTGAATTTAAATAATGCGATTGAAGCGATAGGTGGGACGAGTGGCGTTAATCTATTGCTATTGATCTTTTCCGCGCCGAAGCTATTGATTGCGCTCTTATTGTGGCTGTTTGTTCCTATTTACATCGGACTCGGTTTTTTCTACGGTTGGCGTCGAGCGTTGGCAAGCGTGGTCGCGTCGTACAGTGGCGCGGTGGCCGACCGGTTTGCGGGCATGGTGGCGAAACGGCTGGTTTCGATGCCGAAACTCGAAAACGCGGCAAGCAGCGTGCGGCAGTGGGCCGACGAGGATAACGTTTCCCAACAAATGGAAACAGCCGTCGGTAGCGGCAAATGGGCACGCCGCGTCACACGCTTTGTCACAAAGCGCCTGCCTTGGAACAAAGTGCTGGCGGACTGGAAAGCCGCCGATCAAGCCCATTCGGCGGCTGAGTCGTTGCAAGCCCTCCTTTCTCCCCGGATTGCCCGGGCGATAAACGAAGCCGTCTCGCCGTCCTGGCTGCCGCTCGGGTTGTGCGTGGGGCTGGAGATCGCGCTGCTTGTGACCAGCGCGATTCTTTGACCGGCGAGGAGGCCGAGAAGATGTTCTCGTATTCCGTCCAGGGCCGCGCTTGGCATGCACGAGTCCTTCACATGTTCAAGGGAAACTGAAAATGACTGCTTCAAATACCTCCGAAGCGCCATCCCCAAGCGGCTGGTTCTGTTTTTTCGGTCTACTGTTTTATTTTCTGGCGGGATTTATTGTGGCGCTCCCGCTGAGGGTCACACTCGTTTGGTTTCTGACAGGATTTGTTGCGGGTGCCCCGCTGGAGGCCGCAGGCCTGTTTTGGGAGTTTCTGTTTCTCGAAAAGATTTTGCCTTTCACCCTCACCTTCTGCCTGCTTGTGGCAGGTTTGTGCTATGGAGGCAGGCATTTCAATCGAAAATATCGCCCATCAGGCGGCACCGGCATTTCTTCTTTTTTCACTTTTATTTTTGGACTTGGATCGTTTTATGCTATGACCAGGCTTGACCTGTTCTAGGAAAACTCTGGTTTATTCCACGCATAAGCTGCGCCATGAAGTGTATTTGCATGCAAAAGGGCGAGTATGCGCCCCTGACTGTCTTTGTGTGCAAAAGGCGCGGAGCACCCCTCACTGTCATTCCGCGACTTCGCGCGGAATGACAGTGGGTGGCGTTTGCTGACAATCAGGGGCGCTTCGCGCCTTTTGTATGCAATGACACTTCATGGAATAGGTTATGCCTGTAATAAATCAGCGATTCCTTCCAAATGAATGGGAACCCTTGGCGCGGCTACGCGCACGCGGGCCGGACGATGCCCGCCCGCACGTCGCCCTCGCCATCGAACTCGGCCAGCAGCACGGGCTTGCGCAGCCGCGCGGACTGGACGAGGGCTTCGGCGAACGTCGACAGGCGGCTCATCACCGTCACTTCCGGCGCGGTCGCGTTCACGTTGCGGGTCATGCGGATCGGGTCGATCTCGCCGTCCAGCGCGTACAGGGCCGTGACCAGGGCCGCCAGCCGCTGGCCGTTTTCCGGGCCCTCCGGCGGGCCGCCGTTGTAGCGGATTTCCCCCAGATCGGGCGGCGCGGCCTCGGCGGCCTCGCGCGGCGGCTCGCGCAGGCCGGCATTCTCCAGCGCCTCCGCGATGCGCTCTTGCGCGGTGCGCGCGAGCCTGGCTTGCGCGGGACGGGACGAGTGCGTCCGATGCAACGTGGCGATCACCGGCGCCGCCAGCAGCGCCGCCTGCGCCGCCGGGGGGACTTCGCCCCATTGCCGCGCCCCATCGGTCTTCGCATTGCGTTCCCGGCGGGCGCGTTCCCAATAGGGAAGGTGGGGACTGCCATCGGGCAGGACATCTTCGCCGGCCTCGAGGTCTGGCACGGCGGCGAAGAGGCCCGGACGGCTCACCAGCAGGGCGGCCACGGCGTCTTTTTCCGCCGGCCCGTCCAATCCCAGGAGAATGAGCGCCGGCAGGGAAGGATCCTCGTCGAAAAGGCTGATGAGCCGATCCGGCAAGGGGCCGGCGCCGGGCAACGTCTTGCAGCCGGGGAACGCCGGCGTCCGCGCGTCGTCGCTCGCGGGCAGCGCGCGGCGCCAGGCCGATTCGATCCGCGCCGATGCCGATGCCGCCGAACCCCCGGCATCGGCCAGATAGAGCGGCAGCCAGGGCGCGGCGGCGTTCTGGAAGGCTTTGGACAGGATGGGGTGCAGCGGATCGCCCCGCCCGGCGGAGGCATCCGGGGGCGCGGCGGCCTGGCTCGGGCCGTCGTACCAGGACGGCGCGCGGGGGAGCGCCATCCAGACGGCGCGGCATTCCACACCGGCGAGGCGCGGCGGCGGGGCGGCGGCCTGTTGCCCGGCCAGGGCCGCGGCGTTCTCGGCGGCCACCTTCTCGGCCTGCCGCCGCGTCGCCCTGTCCCCGCGCCAACGCCACGCGCGACGCAAGGATTGCCATAACCCCTCCAGCGCCAGCGGCGGCCCAAAGTGCAGCCCCGCCAGCGCGGCGGGCGATTGCCAGACCAGGTCAATGGGCGGCGCCAGCCAGAGCACCCCCCAGCACAGCGCGGTAAAGACACCGAGGCGCAGCAGGGCGAAAAGAATACGATGGCGTTTGCGCAAAATCATTTTGCGGCCCCTGCGAGCGGACGCGGGCGGATGGTCTTGACGATGGCCTCGTAGAGTTCCACGACTTGCCGCGTTTCAAGCGGCGAAGGCCCCAGGGCGCCGTAAACGCCCTCCGTCGCGCCGGAGCGATCCGTCACCAGGTGATAAGACTCTCGCCCGGTAATGACATCCAGTCGAATAAACGGTTTGAGCGGGTTTTTAGGCTCTCCCGCGGTTGCCCACGAAAACCGGTGCGCGATACCGGGAATATCGTCGGAAGGGAAATAAGCCAATGATTCTTCACCCGGCAGGCCGTTGACCGTCAACGCCCCGGCGCGAACCCGCTGAATGACCCAATCCCGTCTGCCCCGGATCCTGCCCGTGGTTTGGGTGGCCGCCGTCTCCGCCTTGCGTTCCGGGAAACGCTCCACCACCGTGGCGCGGCTTTGC
>JAIRNL010000130.1 GCA_031258035.1 Azoarcus sp.
GCGGGGCTGGACGGGCCGACCAGACCGACTTCGAGCGAACCCAGGGGTTTGCTTTGCCAGTTGATGCCGAAGAACAGGAATGCCAGCAGTCCGGTGTGGACGACGATGGTAAGGACGAGCGACAGGAAACTGCGCGGCTTCTCGTTGGCAGGGCGGGAATCCATCCGGAAATCTTTCATCGTCCCGTGCTGCTCGACTGCGTTTGCAGGCTGATTTTCTTTACGCCCTGTTTGCGCGCCTCCTCGAGAACGTCGATGACTTTCTGGTAAGACAACTCGTTATGGGCGGCAACGAGGACGGGGCGGTCGGTGGCGATCAGTTTTTTCAGTTCGCGCTGGAAGTCGACGAAGGAAAGGGGAACCGCCTTGGCGCTGGCGGTTTGTTTCAGGGCGAGTTTGCCATCCTTGCCGATTTCGATGACCGCGGCTTCGTCGGGCGGGGCGACGAGCGGGCCGGCCGAGGGCAGGTCGATGTTGCCGGTCTGCATCATGGGGGCAGTCACCATGAAAATGACCAGCAACACCAGCATCACGTCGATATAGGGAACGACATTGATTTCGTTCTTCAGGCGGCGTTGGCGCATGGGAGGCGATCCAGACGGTTCAGCGCAGGTTGCGCTGGAGAATGTTGGAGAATTCTTCCATGAAACTCTCGAAGCGGATGCCGATGCGGTCGATGTCGTGGGCGAAGCGATTGTAGGCGACGACGGCGGGGATAGCCGCGAACAGGCCGATCGCCGTGGCGACCAGCGCCTCGGCGATCCCCGGCGCGACGTGCGTCAGGGTGGCGGCGCCGACGTTCGAGAGACCGCGAAAAGCGTTCATTATTCCCCAGACGGTGCCGAACAGGCCGATGTAGGGCGACACCGAGCCGACCGAAGCCAGGAAGGCGAGGTGGGCGTCGAGGTCGTCGACTTCGCGCTGGTAGGTGGCGCGCATCGCGCGCCGCGCGCCGTCGATGGTGACGCCGGCATCGCGGCTGGTGTCGCGCAGCTTGGTGAATTCACGGTAGCCCGCCGCGAAAATCCGCTCAAGGCCGCCGCTGCGGAAGCGCCCGCCCGCCGCGGCCTGGTACATCAGGTCGAGGTCGCCGCCGCTCCAGAAATCGCGCTCGAAGCCATCGGTTCTGGCGCGCGCGGAACGGATCTGGAACCACTTGCGGAATATCCAGTACCACGACATGAGCGAGAGGAAAGCCAGCAGGGACATGACCAGCTTGACGATGACACTGGCTTGCAGTATCAGGTTGAGGATGGAAAGATCGTGGGTGATGGTCATCGTGGGAACCCGTTCATTGGGGCGGGAGTTGGGCCTGGAGGCGGTCGCGGAGCGCGTCCGGCCAGGGCGTGGGGCGGCCTGTGCTGGGGGAGACGCAGACGATCCTGATCTCGGCGGAGAAAAGCAGCTTGTCGTCGCGGAGGACTTGTTGCAAGAAGCTGGCGCTGGTGTGGCGCAGGGCGCTTATCGTGCTTGCCACGGTGAGGCTGTCGTCGAGGCGGGCGGGGGAGAGGTAGTCGGCCTGGACGCTGCGGACGACGAACAGGGCGCCGTCTTCAGCCAGCAGGCGTTGCTGCCCGAAGCCGAGGGCGCGCAGCCATTCGCTGCGGGCGCGTTCGCAAAAACGCAGGTAGTTGGCGTAATAGACGACGCCGCCGGCGTCGGTGTCTTCGTAATAGATGCGCACGGGCAGGATGAAGCCGGGCGTCTGCGGGGCGGTGGCAGTAATGGCGGGCATGGCGGAAATGAGTTTGTGCAAATGGGGAGGTATTCTAGCCGAGTTTGCGGGGCGCATAACGAACTGTGCAAAAATGCACATTTTTTCGGTGGGGGGAGGATACGGGGGGGCGACTAGGCGGTGTGACACACTGCAAAAACACGAGCCCAATGCTATCCTTGTCGCCTTTGCAATGTATCAGATGCCTGATGGCATATTTCCTGGATCGGCTCCGGCGTGGCATTCAGCTTCAATCCCTTCAAGAAAACCTCTTCGACCCCGACGTCGCCGGGAATGTCGTCCTCTTCGTCGCTCATGGGCGGGGCTGGCGGCGTTTCTCCGAAAACCGAACTCTCCGCGCTCGACTTTTCCAATGCCAGCCAGCAGGGCGCGATCGAGGTCATGGAGGTCGCCACCGGCGTCGGCGTGGTTTTCGAGGAAGCCGCGGTGCTTTATGCCAACGGTAATGACCGCGACGCCGAGCATCTGCTCACCGCCGTTTTCGACGACCCGACCGCGACGGTGGGAGAAGGGTTGTGGATGATGTTGCTCGACCTCTATCGGCTCACCGGGCAGCGCGAGCGTTTCGAGGCGAGGGTGATCGACTACGCCCGCCGCTTCGAGCGTTCGCCGCCGGCATGGGAGGACTTGTCGCTCCAGTCCTCGCGGCGGCGTCCCGAAGCGGCGGCGGCCTTGGTCAACCTCCCCGCCGTCCTGTCGGCGCAGGCGGCGCAGCAGCTTCAGCAGATTTGCGTGATCGGGCGCAAGAGCGGGACGCTTCGCATCGACCTCGGGCGGTTGCGTTCCATCGACGATCAGGGCTGTTCCGTGTTCAAGCAGGCTTTGGCGCAACTGGCTGCCGACCGGGTCAGGCTGACCATTTTCAATGCTTCCAGGCTCGTCGATTTGCTGGCGCCCAAGGTCAGGCCCGGGGAGGCCGACAACCGCGACTGCTGGATGCTGATGCTGGAGATGCTGAAATACACCGGCGAGAGCGCGCGCTTCGAGGATCTGGCTGTCGATTACGCCGTCACTTTCGAGGAATCGCCGCCGTCGTGGGAGTCGAAGGTGCCCGCGCCGGGCGAGCAACAGGCCGCGGTCGAAGAGACGCAGGAACATGGCGAAGAGGAATTCTGTTTCGACGGCGAACTCACCGGTTCGAGTAACGAGGCGATTCGCAAGCTGGAGGAATTCGCGGCCTCCCGGCAAACGGTGACGGTCGATTGCAGCCAGTTGCGCCGGATTGATTTCGTGGCGGCCGGTACCCTGTTCAATGCCATCGCATCATTTCAGGCGCATGGCAGGGTCGTGCAGTTGCAAAAGGTCAATGCGATGGTCGGCGCGCTGATGCGGGTCATGAGCATCGACCAGGTGGCGGTGGTGACGCTGCGTGGTTGAACGTGGCGCGCCCGTCGCGGCCGGGGGGCAGGGAGTACTTTGCGGACGACGGGGGCATTTCGCGCTTCCGTCCATTATCGGGAATATTCATGGAACAGTATCACGGCACGACCATCCTTTCGGTTCGCCGCGGCGGCCGGGTCGCGCTCGGCGGCGACGGTCAGGTCACGCTCGGTAACATCGTTGTCAAGGCGTCGGCGCGCAAGGTGCGCACGCTCTATGAAGGACGTATCCTTGCCGGATTTGCCGGCGGCACCGCCGACGCATTCACCCTGTTCGAGCGTTTCGAGGGCAAACTCGAAAAGCACCAGGGCAATCTGTTGCGCAGCGCGGTGGAGCTTGCCAAGGACTGGCGCACCGATCGCATGTTGCGCCGGCTGGAAGCCATGCTCGCGGTGGCCGACCGTGAACATTCCCTGATCATCACCGGCAACGGCGATGTGCTCGAACCCGAGCAAGGCATCGTCGCCATCGGCAGCGGCGGCCCTTACGCGCAGGCGGCGGCGCGGGCGCTGCTCGAAAACACCGGACTCGCGCCGAAGGAAATCGTTGCGAAATCGCTGGCGATCGCCGGCGACCTGTGCATCTACACCAACCAATGCCATGCCATCGAGGAATTGGACGAATGAGCGAGGCCATGACCACTCAAATGACCCCGGCGGAGATCGTCTCCGAACTCGACAAGCACATCGTCGGCCAGGACAAGGCCAAGCGGGCGGTGGCGGTGGCGTTGCGCAACCGTTGGCGCCGCTCGCGGGTGGCCGAACCCCTGCGCAGCGAGATCACGCCCAAGAACATCCTGATGATCGGCCCCACCGGGGTGGGCAAGACCGAGATCGCCCGCCGGCTCGCGCGCCTGACGCAGGCGCCGTTCATCAAGATCGAGGCGACCAAATTCACCGAAGTCGGCTATGTCGGGCGCGATGTCGACACGATCATCCGCGACCTGGCTGAAATTGCGATCAAGGACGGGCGTGAGCGCGCCATGCGTCTCGTGCGGGATCGCGCGCTCGATGCCGCCGAGGATCGCGTGCTCGATGCGCTGCTGCCGGCGGCGCGCACGGGCCTCGATGACGGCGGCGAGGCGCAGGACGGCGGAACGCGCCAGAAATTCCGCAAGAAATTGCGCGAGGGCGAACTCGACGACAAGGAAATCGAACTCGAACTCGCCGCGCCTTCCATGCACGCCGAGATTTTCGCGCCGCCGGGCATGGAGGAACTGACCCAGCAGATCCAGGGCATGTTCCAGAATATCGGCAGCGGCAAGAAGAAAGTGCAGCGTCTGCGGATCGGCGAGGCGTTGCGCCTCCTGGCTGACGAGGAAGCCGCCAAACTCGTCAACGATGACGAGATCAAGGCCGAGGCCCTGCGCGCGGTCGAGCAGAACGGCATCGTGTTTCTCGACGAAATCGACAAGATCGCCACGCGCGGCGAAATCCAGGGCGCGGATGTATCGCGCCAGGGGGTGCAGCGTGACCTGCTGCCGCTGGTCGAAGGGGCGACGGTGTCGACGAAATACGGCATGGTCAAGACCGATCACATCCTGTTCATCGCCAGCGGCGCCTTCCATCTGTCTCGCCCGAGCGACCTGATTCCCGAATTGCAGGGGCGCTTTCCGATCCGGGTCGAACTCGGTTCGTTGTCGGTGAGCGATTTCGAGCGCATCCTGACCAGCACCGATGCCTGCCTCACCCGCCAGTACGAAGCCCTGCTCGCCACCGACGGCGTCAGCCTGAGCTTTACCGCGGACGGTATCCGCCGGCTGGCGGAGATCGCTTTCCAGGTAAACGAAAAAACCGAGAACATCGGCGCGCGCCGCCTGTACACGGTGATGGAAAAACTCCTGGAGAGCGTCTCGTTCGAGGCGGGCAACGGCAAGGCCGATGCGCTGACCGTGGATGCCGCCTACGTCGAAGCCAGCCTCGAAGACGTGGCCGCCCGCGAAGACCTCGCCCGGTACGTATTGTGAAGCTGGCGCGGCGGCGCCTTTCCGCAGGGCGGCGGTACAATGCGCCCGTTTCAACGCATGGATCGTCGCAATGAAAACCACTTTTCTCGATTTCGAGAAGCCGATTGCCGAACTGGAAGAAAAGGTCGAGAAACTGCGCTTCGAGCAGGTCGATTCCGCCGTGGATATATCGGAAGAAATCTCTCGCCTCGAAGGCAAGATACAGAGCCTCACGCGCGACACCTACGCCAAGCTCACGCCGTGGCAGATCGCCCAGGTCGCGCGTCATCCGCAGCGCCCCTACACCCTGGACTACGCGCAGCACGTTTTCACCGATTTCATCGAGCTGCACGGCGATCGCGCCTACGCCGACGATTTCGCCATCGTCGGCGGGCTGGCGCGTTTCAACGGACGCAGTTGTGTACTCATCGGCCACCAGAAAGGGCGCGACACCAAAGAGAAGATCGCGCGCAATTTCGGCATGCCGCGCCCCGAAGGCTACCGCAAGGCCCTGCGGCTGATGAAACTGGCTGAGAAGTTCCAGATTCCGGTGTTTACGTTCATCGACACGCCGGGCGCCTATCCGGGGATCGGCGCCGAGGAGCGCGGCCAGTCCGAGGCCATCGGCCACAATCTGTATGCGATGGCCGAATTGCGCACGCCGGTGATCTGCACCGTCATCGGCGAGGGCGGTTCGGGCGGGGCGCTTGCCATCGCCGTGGGCGACCAGGTCATCATGCTGCAATATGCCACCTACTCGGTGATTTCGCCCGAGGGATGCGCCTCCATCCTGTGGAAGAGCGCGGAAAAGGCGCCCCTGGCTGCCGATGCCATGGGGATCACCGCCTCGCGGCTGAAATCGCTCGGCCTCGTCGACAAGGTCGTCAGCGAGCCGGTGGGCGGCGCGCACCGCGACCACCGCGCCATGGCCCAGAGCCTGAAGCGCGCCCTGGCTGATGCCCTGCGCCAGTTCGAGAATCTGCCGCTCGACGAGCTTGTCGCCCGGCGCATGGAAAAGCTGATGAGTTACGGGCGCTTCAAGGATCTTGCCGCCTGAGCGCCATGCGCGCCAAGGCGACGGAGGCGGTGCTTGCCGCCGCGGCCAAGGTGCTGGCTGGGGCGGCTCTCGACGAACGCCATCGCCTGTGTTGCGCGCTCTCGGGCGGTGTCGATTCGGTCGTGCTGCTCGATGCGCTCGATCATTTGCGGTCGCGCTTCGGTTTCGCGCTGGAAGCCGCGCATGTACACCATGGCCTCAGTCCGGCGGCTGACGGGTGGCAGGCGTTTTGCGAGGCGTTTTGCCGGCGGCGCGCCATTCCCTTGCATGTTTTCCGGGTCGACGTGCCGTCCGGGCGCCCCGACGGGCCTGAAGCGGCGGCGCGCGCGGCGCGCCACGCGGCGCTGTCGCGGGTAGGGTGCGACTGGCTGGTATTGGGGCACCACCGCGACGATCAGGCCGAAACCGTGCTTTTCCGCCTGCTGCGCGGCGCGGGCGTGCGGGGCGCGGCGGCGATGGGTGCGATCGAACCGGCGGATGTGCCGGGGCAGGCCGGGCGTCTGCGGCCATTGCTCGACATCGGCAGGGAAACGATTCTTGCCTGCGCCCACGAACGCGGCCTTGCCTGGGTCGACGATGCCAGCAATGCCGATCCGCGTTTTGCCCGCAACGACCTGCGCCATCGCATCTTGCCCGCGATCGAGGCTGGCTTTCCCGCCGCCCGCGCGACGCTTGCCCGCGCGGCGGCGCATTTTCGCGCTGCCGCCGAATTGCTCGACGAACTCGCCGTTGCCGACGCCGCGGCTTGCGGCGGCGGATCCGGCGCATTCGCGCGGCAGGCGCTGCTTGCCCTGGGGCCGGCCCGGCTTGCCAATCTGCTGCGCCAGGAATTGCGGCGACTGGGAAGCCTGCCGCCGACGACGGCGCGACTGGACGAGGCGATACGTCAACTACGGGCCGTGAAAGGCCCCCTGCGCCTGCCGCTCGGAGATTTTGCCTGCCATGCCTACCGGGGCCGGGTCTGGTTGGCGCCGACGCGGGCGATTGCGCAACAGACGGTTTCGTGGCGACCGGCGGCCGGGGATATTGCGTGGGCGGACGGTACGCTGCGCTGCGCTTCCGCGACCGGGAACGGCGTGCTCGCCTCGGCGCTGGCTCAAGCCAGCCAGTGCCTCTTGATGCCACGGCCAGTGGGCCCGCAACGGCTGCGCCTGGCTGATCGCCCGGCGAAAAGCTTCCGGAAACTGTGTCAGGAAGCCGGCATCCCCGCCTGGTTGCGCGGTCGTCTGCCGGTGCTGGAGGTCGATGGGCGCGTGGCGTGGATCGGCGGCCTGGGCGTGGCCGCCGATTTCGCCTGCGCGCCGGGGCAGGCGGGTTGGCTGCTGGCTTGGTCGCCGGGTTTCACTCCTTCAGAACCGACAGGAAATGAGCCAGCTCCACCGCGGAGCGAACCTTCATCTTGTTGAAGATGTGCGAACGGTGAGCCTCGACGGTGCGCATCGAGATCGCCAGATGATCGGCGATGACCTTGTTGTAGTGACCTTCGAGAATCAGGTTCATGACTTCGCGTTCGCGCGCGGTCAGTTCCGAGAGCCGTTCTTCGACGGTATCGCGGTCGGCGATGGTGCGCCGCCGATCTTCGTCGAACTCGAAGGCGTCCAGTACGCGATCGGCGAGTTCATTGTGATTGAACGGTTTTTCGACGAAATCGAATGCGCCTTTCTTGATGGCATCGACCGCCATCTGGATATTGCCGTGCCCGGTGATGAAAATGACCGGCAGGGGGCAATGATTGGCGAGCAGCGCGTCGAAGCAGGCGATTCCGCCCATGCCGTTCAAACGTATATCGAGAACGATGCAGCCGCGCCAGTCGGGCTGCCAGGCCAACAGGAAATCCTCGGCATTCGACCAGCCCCTGCACTCGATGCCGCGCGTGCGGAATTGCCATGAAACCGCATCTCGGATATCAACGTCGTCGTCGATGATATGAGCTTGCTTGTGGGTCATTGTTGTTCAGCGTCTGTGTTCAAGGTAGCGGTGCTTAACGTCAATGTGAAAATCGTTCCGTTGGGCGGATTGGGTTTGAATGAGAGTTCTCCATGATGCAATTCGGCGATGGTACGGCAAATATTGAGCCCCATTCCCATGCCTTTGCCTTTGGTGGTGAAAAAAGGATCGAACAGGTGCGGGGCGATTTCCGGGGAGATGCCATGGCCCTGATCCGCCACGCTCATGGAAACGCCGTGTTCCTCCATGCGGGTACTGATGGTGAGGATGCGCGTGTCCGGCGGGGCGTCGAGCATGGCATCGATGCCGTTGCGCATCAGATTGATGAGGACCTGTTCGATCATCTGGGTGTCGACGGTGACTGGCGGCAGGTCCGTCCCGAAATCGCAGACGATCCGCACTTGCTGCTTGAGGGCATTGGTCTCGATCAGGGTGAGGGCATCACGTATCAGGGCGTTGAGATCGTTGCGGGTGAAATGTGGTTCGGTGCGGCGCACGAAGGAATGGACGCGGCCGATGATGCTTGCCGCGCGCTGGGCCTGGCGGGCGATCTTCTGCTGGACTTCCTTCAGTTCGGCAATGTCGGCGTGGCCGCTGTCGAGCTGATTCAGGCAGCCGGTGACGTAGCTGGAAATCGCAGCCAGCGGCTGGTTGAGTTCATGGGCCATGGTCGAGGCCATTTCGCCCATGGTGACCAGGCGCGAAGTGGCTTGCAGGCGCTCATATTGCAAGCGGCTCTGCTCGCGCGCGCGGCTTTGCTCGGTGATGTCGATGACCGCGCCCAGCCAGCCGACGTGTTGGCCGGAGACGTCGATGAACGGGCTTTCGATGACGAGGGCTTCGAATGGCTCTCCGTTCTTGCGCTGCATCGACACTTCGAGGCCCTTGCTCGGGATGTTGCCGTTCATCGCCTGGTTGATCGTTTCCAGATTGCGCTCGGACTGCGCGGGGTTCCAGTAGGGAACGTCGGGAAAGCGCGTGCCGAGCACTTCCTCGCTGCTGAACCCCGTCATGCGGCAAAAAGCCGGGCTGACGTAGGTGATGCGGCCTTCGCAGTCGCGGGCGCGCAGACCGCCCGCGGTCGAGGCTTCGAGCGCCTGCTGGAAAGTGGAAGCCTGTCGCAGGGCGCTTTGCACGCTCAGGTGGTCGGTCAGTTCCCGGCGCATCTGGGTGACGCCCCAGATGATGGTGAAACCGAGCAACACCACGACGCTGATCAACAACGCGGGGAACCATTCCGCGACATCGCCGTGGGCGCTGATGGAAGATGCGAGCCAGATGGACGTCATGACCGCCACGCCCAGCAGCGCCAGCAGCAGATAGGAGCGCCATCCGGTCCAACGGGTGTTTTCAGTGCCGGAATTGGGGGAAAAGACGGAGCCGGACATGGGTATCGGGCGTGGGTGGCACTTGCGGGGGGGAGAGAGGGAGGGCGAAAATGAGCCTATTTCACACAGGAAGCCATGACTGGCTAATTGTACGTAGATGTACGTAGATGATAGTACGTACAACAAAAAGAGTTGAGGAAAACATCACGCCATTTACATGATGTATGTCATGAGATTTGTCACGGGGCGGGGTTTTCTCCCCATGGCAGGCGGGAAATATACGACAGATGTCACATTATTTGGAAACGCGGCGAAACGGAGGTGGTCTATTGGCGCATCCATTTGAATACCATTGCGCGGTGTGGGAGGGGTTCCCGATATGGCAGAGGTGCCCATGAGTGGAAAACACGGGCGTTCTTCACGCATCGCGGGCACTTTGCGTCTGCGGCGCGTTTCTCGTCCATTGCCCGGCGTCTCTTCTCCCAGCGGGCTCGCGCCGGAGAAAGAGCAGGCGCGCGCCGCCTCCCCAACCGCCGGGCAGACCGCGCCCGATGGCGCCGAAGGCGTGCGCCTGTCCAAGCTCATGGCCGGGCGCGGCCTGTGCTCGCGGCGCGAGGCCGACGAATTGATCGAGCGCGGCTGGGTACTCGTCGACGGGCAACGGGTTTCCGAACTCGGTACACGCGTGGCGCCGGATGCGCACGTTGTCCTGGCGCCCGAGGCGCGCCGGCGACAGGGCGGGAAGATGACCGTGTTGCTTCACAAACCTGTCGGTTACGTCTCCGGGCAGCCAGAACCCGGTTATCGCCCGGCGGTGACCCTGATCCGCGCCGATACGCAATTCGGCGATTCCGGGGCGCGGCGGTTTCACCCCGGCATGCTCAGGGGACTCGCGCCCGCGGGGCGGCTCGACATTGATTCCACTGGTTTGCTGGTGCTTACCCAGGACGGTCGCATCGCCCGGCAGTTGATCGGCGGAGATGGCGCGATCGAAAAGGAATACCTGGTGCGGGTCGAGGGCCGGCTGCGCGAAAACGGCCTGGCTTTGCTCAACCATGGCCTGGAACTCGATGGCCGCGAGTTGCGCCCGGCGCGGGTCGAGTGGATCAACCGCGACCAACTGCGTTTCGTCCTTCGGGAAGGGCGCAAGCGCCAGATACGGCGCATGTGCGAACTGGTGGGCCTGCGCGTGACGGGACTCAAGCGGGTGCGTATCGGTCGCGTGAGCCTGGGAGATTTGCCGGTCGGGCAATGGCGTTTCCTGGACGAAGGCGAGCATTTTTCCTGAGCGCGGCGCGGCGGTCGCCCGCGAAACGGCGCCCAATCCAGCGTGTCCGCCCGCGCGCCTCAACGCACGATGACGATGTCCCGCCTTGCGGATGCCTGCGCGACGAGCCGCGATGCGCTGGCGACCGGCGGCGGCCGGGTGGCATTCATTGCCGGAGCCGCTGGCTGGGAGACCGGCTTGTTCCCCATGGCGGTTTGCGGCGCGGCGGGCGTCGGCTGCCCGCGCGGCGTTGCCGTCGCGGCGCTGGTTCGGGCAATGGCCGCCGACGCCTGGGTGGGAACGGGTTTGTCCGCCGCCGCCGCCGTCGGCGTTGCGCTCGTCGCGGCGGTGCGCGCGATCGCGGACGGTATTTCCCATCCCCAGTGGTTTTGCCAGGCGTTGCGCACGAGGTTGGGATATTCGGCCCGGCCGCGGCTGCCGTTGTAGCGGCCCAGGGCAAGAAAGAGGTTGCCTTTTTCCAGGTCGATGTAGTGGCGCAGGATGGCGCAGCCATAGCGCAGATTGGTGCGCAGATGGAAAAGGTTGTCCTCCTTGCCGCCGATGGCGTCGACCCAGAACGGCATGACCTGCATGTAGCCGCGCGCGCCGGCTTTCGAGAGCGCGTATTTGTTGAATCTGCTTTCGACCTGGATCAGGCCGAGCACGAGTTGCGGATCCAGCCCGGCGCGGGTGGCTTCGTAGTGGATCGCGGTCAGCAGCTCCCGGCGGGCGTCCAGGTCGGGGACGCGCTTCTTGAGGCGTTGCGACATTTCAGCCAGCCAGAGATTGCGCTCGGCGACGTTCTTGATCGGTATTTCGGCGGGGGCCGCGTCGCTCACCGAGCGGTGCATGGCGGCGCGCACGCTGGCGGCCAGTTGTTCCCGCTGCTGGTTTCCGGCCTGTGCCGACAGGCTCGCAAGCACGCAGGCGCCCACGGCGAACAGGGACGAGAGACGGCGGACGACGGATGACATCATGATGCGTCCGCGCGCGCGCGCAGGCAGGCGACGACATGCGCGCAGGCTTCGGACGGCGCAAGCCTTGCCTGCTGCCCGTCGCCATGGCGGGCCTGGTATTCGACGACGCCTTCCTTCAGGCCGCGTTCGCCGACGGTGAGGCGGTGCGGAATGCCGATCAATTCCCAGTCGGCGAACATCACGCCGGGGCGTTCGTCGCGGTCGTCCAGGATGGCATCGACGCCCGCGGCCAGCAGGGCTTCGTAGAGGCGGCTGGCTTCGGCGCGCACCGCCTCCGACTTGCCCCAGCCGACGGCGCAGACGACGGCCTCGAACGGCGCGATCGCCGCCGGCCAGACGATGCCGCGCTCGTCGTGGTTCTGTTCGATCGCCGCGCCGAGGATGCGGGTGATGCCGATGCCGTAGCAGCCCATCTCGAAGAAGCGGGGCTTGCCGTCGACGTCGAGGAAAGTGGCGTCCATTGCCCGCGAGTACTTGTCGCCGAGGTAGAACACATGGCCGACTTCGATGCCGCGGTCGATGGCGAGCGTTCCCCGCCCGTCCGGCGACGGGTCGCCCGCGACGGCGTTGCGGATATCGGCGACGATCCCGGGTTCGGGCAGGTCGCGCCCCCAGTTCGCCCCGGTGTAGTGGTAGCCCTCGGCGTTGGCGCCGCAGATGAAATCGGCCATGTTGGCCACCGTGCGGTCGGCGACGATCCGCACCGGCTTCCTGGGCGCGATGGGGCCGAGAGAACCGGGCCCGCAACCGAAATGTTCGACGATCTCGGCCTCGGTGGCGAAACGGAAACCCGCCTTCAGGCCGTCGATCTTGCTGGCTTTGACCTCGTTGAGATCGTGGTCGCCCCGCAGCAACAGCAACCAGATCGTGGGCGCGCGGTCTTGCCCGGCCCCGTCGCTGGCCAGCACCAGCGACTTGACGGTGGAAGTGAGCGGCGCGCCGAGGAAAGCGGCCACTTCGCCGCAGCTCTCGTAGCCTGGGGTGGCCGTCCTGGCGAGCGCGGCACGCGCGGCGGCGCGCGCCGGGATGAGCGGCAGGGCTTCAGCCAGCTCGATGTTGGCGGCGTAGTCCGAATCCGGGCAATAGACGATGGCGTCCTCGCCGGTGTCGGCGATGACCTGGAATTCGTGCGAGCGGTCGCCGCCGATCGAGCCGGTATCGGCGGCGACGGCGCGGTATTTGAGGCCGATGCGGTCGAAAATGCGGCGATAGGCGGCGAACATCGTGTCGTAGCTCTTGCCGGCGGCCTCCGCGTCCCGGTCGAAGGAATAACCGTCCTTCATGATGAATTCCCGCCCGCGCATCACCCCGAAACGGGGCCGGCGCTCGTCGCGGAACTTGGTCTGGATCTGATAGAAATTGCGCGGCAACTGCCGGTAGCTCCTGATTTCCTGGCGGGCAATGTCGGTGACGACCTCCTCCGAAGTCGGCTGGAGGGCGAAATCGCGCCCGTGGCGGTCGGCGAAGCGCAACATCTCCGGCCCCATCTCGTCCCAGCGTCCGGTTTCCCGCCACAATTCGGCGGGTTGCACCAGCGGCATGGAAATTTCCAGCGCCCCGGCGCGCGCCAGCTCGCCGCGGACGATGGCCTCGACCTTGCGGATCGCGCGCAGCGCCAGCGGCAAGTAATCGTAGATGCCGGCGGCGACCTTGCGGATCATGCCGGCGCGCAGCATGAGCTTCTGGCTCACGACTTCGGCGTCGGCGGGGGCTTCTTTCAGAGTGTTGAAATGGAACTGGCTGGCTCGCATGGAAAACGCCGGAGGTAAGGGTCAAGCCGGGGATTCTAGCGTGGGTTCACGACATTGGAACGGAGAGCATTACAGCCCGATCTTTCAAATCGCCGCCGAATATGAAAGAATCGCGGCAACCCTGTGAATTTTTAAGGTTCAATCATGCTCGACCGCGAAGGCTATCGCCCGAACGTCGGCATCGTTCTTGTCAATATGCGCAATGAGGTGTTCTGGGGCAAGCGCATCCGCGAGCATTCATGGCAATTTCCGCAAGGCGGCATCAAGCACGGCGAGACGCCGGAGCAAGCGATGTACCGGGAATTGTTCGAGGAAGTCGGCTTGCGCCCCGAGCACGTCAGGATACTCGGCCGAACCCGTGGCTGGTTGCGTTACGACGTTCCCAAGCATTGGATCAAGCGGGAATGGCGCAACACCTACCGCGGCCAGAAGCAGATATGGTTCCTGCTGCGGCTGGTGGGGCGCGACACAGACGTATGCCTGCGTTCCAGCACGCACCCGGAATTCGACGCCTGGCGTTGGAGCGACTATTGGGTGCCGCTCGATGCAGTCATCGAATTCAAGCGCGGCGTCTACCAGCTTGCCCTGACCGAGCTGTCGCGCATGCTGTTCCGCTCCCGCCATGCCGAACCGCCGGAAAGCTACCGCCTGGCGCTCGAATCCATCGGGGGAGGGGCGGCGCAATGAAGACCCTCCTGGCGTGCCTGCCTCTCGCCCTCATGCCGCTCCTGGCCTGGGCGCGGGACGACGGAGACGAGGCGCGGAAAGCCGCTGCTGGCTGGGTGGAAGCCGGATACACCTTGCCGTCGCCGCCCGACGAGCGCCACCTGCTCGCGTTTCGCGTGGGCGCCCACCCCGTCGGTCGCTTTTTGCTCGATCCCGAAAGCCTCACGGTCGGCGAGGACGGCGTGATTCGCTACACGCTGGTCATGCGCGGCAGCGGCGGCGCGAGCACCACCACCTTCGAGGGGGTGCGTTGCGGCACGCGCGAGCGCAGGCTCTACGCCAACCTTGAACGGGACGGCGGCTGGCGACCGTTCAAGAAGAGCGCCTGGCAGCCGCTTCCCGTCGCGGGGTCTTCCATCGCCATGTTCGCCTACAGCGGCAACGATCCCCGCGCGACGCTGGCTTACGGCTATCTGTGCGACGGCTCGGCCCCGAGGCGCGCGCGGGAAGACATCATCGGCCGCCTGCGTGGCAAGCGTGTCGACTATCTCGACCCATACCATGGAGTGGAACCATGATTGATCGGGCCATACTCGGGTTCGACCGCATCCTGCGCACGGTCTTCGCGCCGGCCTGCCCGGCGCGGCCGACGCCCGGCGGCGACCTCCCCGACGCGGCGCTCGACGAGGCGCAAAAGCGCCGCGTCGCGGCGCTGATGCGGGTGAATCACTGTGGCGAAGTCTGTGCCCAGGCGCTCTACCAGGGGCAGGCACTGACATCGCGCGATCCCGCGATTCGCGCCGCGCTCGGGCGGGCCTCGGACGAAGAAATCGACCATCTGGCCTGGACGGAGCGGCGCATCGACGAACTGGGCGGGCGCAAGAGCATCCTCAATCCGTTGTGGTATGGCGGCGCGCTCGCCATCGGCGTGGCGGCCGGCGGCTTCGGCGAGCGTTGGAACCTGGGCTTCCTTGCCGAAACCGAGCGCCAGGTCGAAGCCCACCTGCGCGGCCACCTCGATGCCCTGCCCGCCGACGACCGCAAATCGCGCGCCATTGTCGAGCAGATGAAACAGGACGAAGCCGCCCATGCCGAAACCGCCATCCGCCTTGGCGCGCGCGAGCTGCCCGCGCCGGTCAAGCTGGCGATGAAACTGGCCGCGAAGCTGATGACCACGGTGGCCTACCGCCTGTAGGCCGGCGGCCCAGAGGGTGTTTTCAAAAAATCCATAACTGGCGAGCAGTCCGCCGCGCGGGACGCTGCTTGTAGGGGCGCCCCTGTGTCTGCCCTGCCTGGGAATAGCGCCCTTTGCGCCGTCCGTTGCGCTCGGAGTGCAGTGCACGGCGCTCGGAGTGCATAAAACGCCGCTCGGAGTGCATAACACGCCGCTCCGAGTGCATAACACGGCGCTCGGAGTGCATAACACGCCGCCCGGAGTGCATAACACGCCGCTCCAGGCGCGTTGCACGGCGCTCCGAGCGCCGTGCGGCGGGCGGATCGGGAACATGACGGGCTGGACGGCAGAAGCGACGGGCGCGGGGCCGATT
>JAIRNL010000154.1 GCA_031258035.1 Azoarcus sp.
AACGGCTATCTGCACTACGGCCACGCCAAGTCGATCTGTCTCAACTTCGGCCTCGCCGAATCCTACGGCGGCGTCTGCCACCTGCGCTTCGACGACACCAACCCCACGAAGGAAGACCAGGAATACGTCGACGCCATCATCGAGGCCGTGCAATGGCTGGGCTTCGACTGGCACGAGCACCTGTACTTCGCCTCCGACTATTTCGACATCATGTACGCCTGTGCCGAATCGCTCATCAAGGCAAACAGGGCTTACGTCGATTCGCAGTCGGCGGACGAAATGCGCGCGCACCGCGGCACGCTCACCGCGCCGGGCATCGACAGCCCCTGGCGCGGACGGAGCGTCGATGAAAACCTCGACCTGTTCCGCCGCATGAAGGCGGGCGAATTCGCCGACGGCGCGCACGTGCTGCGGGCGAAAATCGACATGGCGAGTCCCAACATCAACCTGCGCGACCCGGCGATCTACCGCATCCGCCGCGCCACCCACCACCGCACCGGCGACAAGTGGTGCATCTACCCGATGTACACCTTCGCCCATCCGATCGAGGACGCCATCGAAAACGTCACCCACTCGATCTGCACCATGGAATTCGAGGATCAGCGCCCGTTCTACGAATGGCTGCTCGAAGCCCTCGCCGATGCCGGCCACTTTCCGCGCCCCTTGCCGCAACAAATCGAATTCGCCCGCCTCAACCTCACTTACACGGTGCTCTCCAAGCGCAAGCTCATCCAACTCGTCGACGGCGGTCATGTCGACGGCTGGAACGATCCCCGGCTGCCGACGCTCTCCGGCGCGCGCCGGCGCGGTTTCACGCCCGAAGGCTTTCGCCTGTTCGCCGAACGCATCGGGGTGGCGAAGGCCGATTCCTGGATCGACATGAGCGTGCTCGAAGAATGCATGCGCGAGCACCTCAACGACGCCGCGCCCCGGCGCATCGCCGTGCTCGACCCGCTCAGGCTCATCCTCGTCAACTACCCCGAGGGCCGCAGCGAGCCGTGCCAGGCGCCGAACCATCCGCTCAAGCCCGAACTCGGCGCGCGCGACATTCCTTTCAGCCGCGAATTGTGGATCGAGCGCGAAGATTTCATGGAAACGCCGTCCAAGGGCTTCCACCGTCTCTACCCCGGCAACACGGTGCGGCTGCGCTACGGCTACGTCATCCGATGCACGGGCTGCGAAAAAGACGACGAGGGCAGGATCACCGCCGTTTTCGCCGAATACTTTCCCGATTCCAAATCAGGCACCCCAGGCGCGGACAACTACAAGACCAGGGGCAATCTGCACTGGGTCTGCGCCGCGCACGCCTACACCGCCGAAGTCCGGCTCTACGACCGTCTGTTTGCCCATCCCCATCCCGGCCAACGCCGCGAAGGCGACCCGGAAGATGTCGAGCGCGACTTTCTCGACGACATCAACCCTGGCTCGATCCGCATCGTCCAGGCACGGCTCGAACCGGCGCTCAGGGCCGCGCGCGCGGAAGAACGCTTCCAGTTCGAGCGTCACGGCTACTTCGTCGCCGACCGTTACGATTCCGCCGAAGGCGCGCCGGTGTTCAACCGTGCCATTCCGCTCAGGGATTCGTGGACAAAAAAGTGAAAATAGGAACACATCCAGCGGCATGGCAGTGACAGCAAGAATACTGAATACATAATTGCCCACCCGCGCACTTCGCTAAATGACAACTAATCCAGCATCGCACCATTCGCAACGTAAAAAACCGCGCCCGGCCACAGCGAAAAAAGTCGCCCCGCCTCCCCATCTCGTACTCGCGCTCATTGCCGTCGCCGCCGTGATCGCGGCTGGCTGGCTGCTTACCCGGCCCAAACCGCTCGACGTCACCGTCCAGGCGGTCGGGCGCGGCCAGGTCGAAACAACCGTCATCAACACCCGTTCCGGCGTCATCGAAGCCTGCCAGCGCACCAAGCTCTCCACCATCACCGGCGGGCGCATCGACTACCTGGGAGCCAGGGAAGGCGAGCGCGTCAAGAGCGGCCAGGTATTGATGCGCCTGTGGCAGGGCGATCTGCGCGCAAGCCAGGCCGTCTCGCAAGCCAGGCTGGTCAGCGCCCAGCAGCGCCGCCTCGAAGCCTGCGCCCTCGCGGATCAGGCGGAAAAAGAAGCCCAGCGCCAGGAAGAGCTGGTCAAGAGCAACTACGTCACCCCCAACGCGGCGGAAAAATACCGCGCCGAAGCCAGCGCCCGCTCCGCGTCCTGCGCCAGCGCCGCCGCCGAGGTGGAAACCGCCGAACGTCAACTCGAATCCATTGCCACCGACCTCGACCGCACCGTGATCGTCGCCCCCTTCGATGGCACCATCGCCAAGATAAACGGCGAACTCGGCGAAATATCCACCCCCTCCCCCACCGGCATCGCCATGCCGCCCGCCATCGACCTGATCGACGATTCCTGCCTCTACGTCAGGGCGCCGATGGACGAAGTCGACGCCCCCAGGATCCGTCCCGGCCAGCAGGTTCGCATCAGCATCGAAGCCATCAAGGATCAGCATTTCACCGGCAAGGTGCGCCGCGTCGCGCCTTACATCACCGCCGTGGAGAAACAGGCGCGCACGGTGGACGTCGACATAGACTTCGATGACCGGGAAGTCGCGCGCCGCCTGCTCGTCGGCTACAGCGTCGATGTCGAAATCGTATTGGCCTCGCGCAACGACGTCCTGCGCATTCCCACCAGCGCGCTGCGCGAAGGCAACAAAGTCCTGCTGCTCGACGACGGCGTCATCGCCGAGCGCACGATCGTCCCGGGCCTCGCCAACTGGGAACAGACCGAGGTCGTCTCCGGGCTGGACGCCGGCGACCGTCTCATTACGTCATCCGCGAACATGAGACTCGAACCCGGCATCCGGGCGCGGGCAACCGCCACGGCGAAGGGCAACGACGACAAGGGGTGAAGAGGGGAAAAAGCCTCCCCCCCTCTCCCGCCGCGCTCAGGCCCGCCCGGGCGAGGGCACGTCCTGCCGCCCTTCCGGCGCCAATCCCGCGATGTGTGGCGTAGGCGTGCTCACGTCGCCGCACTGGGCACGATGCCGCAAGGCGTGGTCGATCAACACCAAAGCCAGCATGGCCTCGGCCACGGGAACGGCGCGGATGCCGACGCAGGGGTCGTGCCGCCCGCCGGTACTGACCGTCACCGCCTCGCCGGCGCGGTCGATCGATCGACGCGCGATGCGGACGCTGGAGGCGGGCTTGACAGCCAGGCTCACGACGATGTCCTGCCCCGTCGAAACGCCGCCGACGACGCCGCCGGCGTTGTTGGTGAGAAAACCCGCGCGCGTCAGCTCATCGCCGTGCGCCGAGCCGCGCTGGCTCACCGACGCGAAGCCGGCGCCGATCTCGACGCCCTTGACCGCGTTGATGCCCATCATCGCGCCGGCAATGTCCGCATCCAGCCGCCCGAACACCGGCTCGCCCCACCCCACCGGCACGCCGCTGGCAACGACGCCCAGGCGGGCGCCGATCGAGTCTCCGTCGCGGCGCAACTCGTCCAGGTAGGCTTCGAGCCTGGCTGACAAGCTGGCATTGGGCACGAAGAAGGGATTGCGCCCGGTTTCGTCCCAGGACTCGAACGGCACCGACACTTCGCCGATCTGGGTCACGCAGCCGCGGATCACGACCCCGAATCTTTCAGCCAGCCATTTGCGCGCGATGGCCCCCGCCGCCACCCGTACCGCGGTTTCGCGCGCCGAGGCGCGCCCGCCACCGCGATAGTCGCGGACGCCGTACTTTTGCCACCAGGCGTAATCGGCGTGTCCGGGGCGGAAAGTGTCGGCGATGTCGCGGTAGTCGTGCGAGCGTTGATCCTGGTTGCGTATCAGGAGCGCGATTGGCGCGCCGGTCGTCCGATCCTCGAATACGCCGGAGAGGATTTCGACCGCGTCGGGCTCCCGGCGCTGGGTGACGTGGCGCGAGGTACCCGGCTTGCGCCGGTCGAGAAAAGCCTGGATGTCCGCCGCCGTGAGCGAGAGCCCCGGCGGGCAGCCGTCGACGACGCAGCCGATTGCCGGGCCATGGGATTCACCAAAGGAAGTGACACAGAAGAGCGTGCCGAAAGTATTGCCGGACATGGGAAGGCGCCTTGCGCGAAAGCGAAACGGGGTGCGAGTCTAGCACTTCGCGGGGCA
>JAIRNL010000285.1 GCA_031258035.1 Azoarcus sp.
AGATGGATGTCGAGGAAATCCCGCGCCGTTTCGGGATGGCCGAGGAATTTCTTGAACAGCGCGTCGTGGGGCGTCGTCGGGCGGGACATGGGCGGGGATCGGGGGCAGGAGACAGGAGAGCGGGATCGGAGGGAACGCGGGGGATCATGCCCGCGTTCCATGCCGGGTGCAAGGCCGGGATCAGGGAAAGTTGCCGTGTTCGCTGTCGGTTGGGGCTCGCGCAACGTTGCGGGGGCTTGCGCCATTTCGGGATTGCCATCGTTGGCGGGCGGATTGCCATCCGCTCCTATCGAACCGATTTCTCTCCAAACCGCTTGACGGGGTAGACGATATCTTGTATCTACAAGCGTCCCGCGCGGCGCCCTGATTGCCAATGATGGGTATTTTGAAAACACCCTCCGAGGAGCGGCGGGCGAAATGTTACGCGCCGGCGTCGCGTGGCATTCCGGCGCTGTCACGGCACTGTCACAAACCCGCCGTAGAGTGCGGGCTGTTTCAACGACGGGAGACTGACATGACGAAACGACACATGACGCAATGGATCGCGGCGGCCTGCCTGATGGCGGCGGGGATTTCCGGCGCGCAGGCGCAGGGCGGCGCGCGCGATGTAACGGGCGCGGGGGCGAGTTTCCCCGCGCCGCTCTATACCAAATGGGCGGCACAATATCATGCGGCGACGGGCAACCGCATCAATTACCAGTCGGTCGGCTCCAGCGCGGGGCTGAAACAGGTCGAGGCGAAGACGGTGGATTTCGGCGCGTCCGATGCGCCGCTGAGCGATGCGGAATTGCAGGCCAAGGGGCTGGTGCAGTTCCCGACGGTCGTCGGCGGGATCGTGCCCGTGGTCAATCTCCCAGGGATCGCGCCCGGAAAGCTCCGGCTCGATGGCAGGACGTTGGGCGATATTTATCTGGGCAAGATCACGCGATGGAACGATCCGGCGCTCGCGGCAATCAACCCCGGACTGGCTTTGCCGGATGAGGCGATCGCCGTCGTGCGGCGCGCGGATGGTTCAGGCACCAGTTTCGCCTTTACCCACTATTTGAGCGCGGCCCATCCCGAATGGAAGGAGCGGGTCGGCACGGGGACGGCGGTCAATTGGCCGATCGGGCTGGGCGGCAAGGGGAACGAGGGCGTCGCGGCATTCGTGAAACGGCTCGCCGGCGCAATCGGTTATGTGGAATTCGCTTATGCGCACAGGAATGGTTTGTCTCACGCGCAGTTGCAGAACAGCGCGGGACGTTTCGTGCAGCCGTCGCAGGCAAGTTTCAAGGCCGCGGCGCTCGGCGCGGACTGGAAAAAGAGTTTCCACCAGATCCTGACCAACCAGCCAGGCGAAGGGGCGTGGCCGATTACTTCGGCAACTTTCATCCTGATGCACAAGACGCAGGAGAAACCCGCACAGGCTGTCGCGTCGCTGGCTTTCTTTTCCTGGGCTTACAAGAACGGCGATGCGCTGGCTGAGGGGCTGGATTATGTGCCCATGCCGGGCGAGGTCAAGACGATCATCATGGATTCGTGGCGGAAAATCGCCGATGCGTCGGGCAGGCCGGTCACGGGCGCACAGTAAAGGGCACAGAGAGATGCAAACGCGGCAGGACGACCTTTGCGCGGCTACTTTGCGCGCTTCGTGGGTGACGGCGTTCCGACCCCCATCATCCGGGTTCCAAAGACACGCGGTAACATCCCCCCCACCGCCGTCATGGACGGCGGGCCGCTTTTTCCAGTGATGAGCACAGCCATGTCCGTTTCCGCCGCACGCCGTGGGCCCCTGTTGCCCAATGCGCTGGCCGACCGCCTGTTCGGGGGGGTGGCGCGCGCCGCGGCCCTGCTCACGCTGGCTTCCCTGCTGGGAATCATCCTTTCCCTCGTCATCGGCGCATGGCCGGCCATCCGCGCTTTCGGCCCCGGCTTCCTGACTCACAACGCCTGGGATCCCGTGCGGGAGGATTTCGGCGGGCTGGTGATGATCTACGGCACGCTGATGACTTCGGCCATCGCGCTCCTGATCGCCACGCCCGTCAGTTTCGGCATCGCGCTTTTCCTGACCGAGCTTGCGCCGGCGTGGCTGAAGCGTCCGCTCGGGACGGCAATCGAGTTGCTGGCCGCGGTGCCTTCCATCGTGTATGGGATGTGGGGGCTGATGGTGTTCGGGCCGGTGCTGGCGCGGTATGTGCAGCAGCCGCTACAGGCCCTCTTCGCTGGGACGCCCGTGCTCGGGGCGCTGGTGTCCGGCCCGCCGGTGGGGATCGGCATCCTGTCGGCGGGCATCATCCTGTCGATCATGATCATTCCTTTCATTGCCTCGGTGATGCGCGATGTCTTCGAGGTCACGCCCCCGCTCCTGAAGGAGTCGGCCTACGGGCTGGGGGCGACGACCTGGGAGGTGGTCTGGCGCATCGTGCTGCCTTATACCAAGACGGGCGTGCTGGGCGGCATCATGCTGGGGCTGGGGCGCGCGCTGGGCGAGACGATGGCGGTGACGTTCGTCATCGGCAACATGAACCAGTTGGGGTCGCCGTCGCTGTTCGAGGCCGCCAACAGCATCACGTCCGCGCTGGCCAACGAGTTCGCCGAGGCCGCGCCCGGCCTGCACCAGGCGTCGCTGATCTATCTGGGGCTGGTCTTGTTCCTGATCACTTTCACGGTGCTGGTGTTTTCCCGGCTCCTGCTCCTTGGCCTGCAACGGAACGAAGGGCGGCGCACATGACGGACAAGGACAGCCGAATGGCGCATTTCGTCCGCCGCAAGCGTCTCAACCGGGTGGCGCTCACGCTGGCTTTCGCCGCGATGCTGTTCGGCATGTTCTGGCTGGCCTGGATTTTGTGGGAGACCCTGCGGCTCGGTTTCGAGAGTCTTTCCTTGTCCTTCATCACGGAAAACATGCCGCCGCCGAACGAGCCCCTGGGCGCGGGCGGGCTGGCGAACGCGATCTGGGGTTCGCTCACCATGGTGGCGCTGGCGACGTTCATCGGCGCGCCGGTCGGGATCCTGTCCGGGATCTACCTGGCTGAATACGATCCGCGCGGCTGGCTCGCCGTGACGGTGCGCTTCGTGAATGATCTGTTGCTCTCGGCGCCGTCCATCATCATCGGTCTTTTCGTCTATGCGGTGATGGTCGTGCGCATGCGGCAGTTTTCCGGCTGGGCGGGCGCGGTGGCGCTCGCGCTCATCGTCATCCCGGTGGTGATCCGCACCACGGAAAACATGCTGGCGCTGATTCCGGCGGGATTGCGCGAGGCCGCCTATGCGCTGGGAACGCCAAAATGGAAGGTGATCCTCCGGATCACGCTCGCCGCGGCGCGCGCCGGCGTGCTCACCGGCGTGCTGCTGGCCGTGGCGCGCATCAGCGGCGAAACCGCGCCGCTGCTTTTCACCGCCCTGAATAACCAGTTCTGGTCGACCGGCCTCTCCGGCCCCACCGCGAACCTGCCGGTCACGATCCTGCAATTCGCCATGAGCCCTTACGAGAACTGGCAACATCTGGCCTGGGGCGGCGTATTCCTGATCACCCTGATCGTCCTTGGACTCAACGTGCTGGCGCGGACGCTGTCGCGCAAATTCTCATCATGACCCTACCGAGCGATTCTTTTTCCACCGAAGAGGCCCTGCCCGCCGAAGAGGCTTTTTCCGCCAAATTGTCCATCCAGGATCTGAATTTCTATTACGGCAAGTTCCAAGCGCTCAATCACATCAACCTCGATATTCCGGCCAATTGCGTGACGGCTTTCATCGGCCCGTCCGGCTGCGGCAAATCCACATTGCTGCGCACTTTCAATCGAATGTTCGAGTTGTACCCGGAACAGCGCGCCGTGGGCCGCATCCTGCTCGACGGCGAGGATCTGCTGGCTTCCCGGCAGGATGTGGCGCTGATCCGCGCCCGGATCGGCATGGTGTTCCAGAAGCCCACGCCGTTTCCGATGTCGATTTTCGACAATATCGCTTTCGGGGTGAAGCTGTTCGAGAGTCTTTCCCGCATCGACATGGAAGAGCGCGTGGAATGGGCGCTGAAAAAGGCGGCGCTCTGGGACGAGGTCAAGGACAAGCTGCCCCAGAGCGGCGCGAGTCTGTCGGGCGGGCAGCAGCAACGCCTGTGCATCGCGCGCTGCATCGCCATCCGGCCGGAAATCCTGCTTCTCGACGAGCCCTGCTCCGCGCTCGATCCGATTTCCACCGCCCGGATAGAGGAGCTGATCGCGGAACTCAAGGCGGACTACACCGTCATCATCGTCACCCACAACATGCAGCAGGCGGCGCGGGTGAGCGATTACACCGCCTATATGTATCTGGGCGATCTCGTGGAATTCGGCGAGACCGGACAGATGTTTTTCAAACCCAGTCGCCGGGAAACCGAAGACTACATCACGGGCCGTTTCGGCTAGGGCGCCAACAGGAAATGAGCGAAAAGCACCTCTCTTCCCAATTCGACAGCGATCTCACGAGCGTTTCCACGAAGCTGATGGAAATGGGCGGGCTGATCGAAATCCAGATCCAGAACGCGATCCAGGCACTGGCGCAGTTTTCCGTCCCCCTGGCGCTGGAAGTCATGATCGCCGAAGACCGGGTAGACGCGATGGAAGTTGCCATCGACCACGCGCTGACCACCATCATCGCGCGCCGCCAGCCGGCGGCCCGCGACCTGCGCCTGCTGCTGGCCATCTCCAAGATCACGACCAATCTGGAGCGCGCCGGCGATGAGGCCGACAAGATCGCGCGCCGGGTCAAATCCATCGTGGAGAGCAACGACGCCCGCAAGATGCCCATCGGCGATCTGCGCGTGGCCTCCCAGATGGCCGTCACGCTCATCCGGCGCGCGCTGGATGCCTTCGCGCGCCTCGACATGGACGCCGCCGTCTCCATCCTCAGGGAAGACGACCTGATCGACCAGGAATTCAAGGGCTTCACCCGCAAGCTCATCACCTACATGATGGAAGACCCGCGCACCATCGGCGACAGCCTGAACCTGCTGTTTCTCGCCAAGGCCATCGAGCGCATCGGCGACCATGCCAAGAACATCGCCGAATTCATCATCTACATCGTCAAGGGAACCGACGTGCGCCACAGCTCGCTCACGCAGATCGAATCGGTCATCCGCTGAGGCTCCGCCATGACCGCCGCGCTCTCCCTGAAACCCCACATCATGGTCGTCGAGGATCAACCCGACATTACCGAGCTGATCCTGATCAACCTGCGCCACAACGGCTTCGAGGTCAGCGCGTTCGCCGACGGCCTCGAAGCCCAGCAGGCGCTCGACCAGCGCCTGCCCGATCTCGTCCTGCTCGACTGGATGCTGCCCGGCCACCTGAGCGGGCTGGAACTGGCGCGCAAATGGCGGGCCGCGCCGCACACGCGGGAGGTGCCGATCATCATGCTGACCGCGAAGAGCGAAGAATCCGACAAACTGGCTGGCCTGAACAGCGGCGCGGACGATTACATCACCAAGCCCTTTTCTCCCCGCGAACTCGTCGCCCGCATCCATGCCGTGCTGCGCCGCCGCGCCCCCGAACGGCTTGCCGACAAGATGACCGTCGGGCCGCTGTCGCTCGACATGGAAGAGCTTCGCGTCCGCTATCGCAACGAGGAACGCAAGCTCGGCCCGACCGAAATCCGCCTCCTGTATTGCCTGATGAAGCGCCCGGAGCGCATCTACAGCCGCGCCCAACTGCTCGACGAAATCTGGGGACGGCAGACCTTCATCGAAGAGCGCACCGTCGACGTCCACATCAAGCGCCTGCGCGAAGCCCTGAAAGAAGGCAGCGACATGATCGAGACCGTGCGCGGCGCGGGATACCGCCTGACGACGAAGCATTGCGACTGACCCCATGCCCGGCCTGCCTTCCCGCCTGACCATCCTGTTGTTCCTCATGGGCACGGGCGCGGGCATCGCCAGCCTGTTCGAGCACACGATCGCCGGCGTGGGCCTCGGCATCGCGCTGGGCGCCTGTCTCTGGCTGGCCTGGGACACCTGGGGCTTCCTGCGCTTTCTGACCTGGTTGCGCCGGCTGCACGAAGAACCGGACGCGCCGCCGTGCCGCCTGCCCGGCATGTGGCGCGAAGCGGTCGAGCGCGTATCCCGCCTGCTGCGCCAGCAGACCCGCCTGATGCGGGAGAGCGAAAGCCGCCTCCAGAACCTCCAGGACGGCCTGCAAGCCTCGCCAAACGGCGTCATCGTCCTCGACGGACAGGCCCGCATCGAATGGTGCAACCAGACGGCCTGCCGGCACTTCGGCCTCGACGCCCGGCGCGACATCGCCCAGTCGGTCACGCATCTGCTGCGCGACCCCGCCTTCGTCGCCCACCTCGTCGCGCGGGATTTCGACCACGCCGTCATCCTGACCAGCCCAACCAGCGCCGCCGCCTTTCCCCCGCGCCTGTCCGTGCGGCTCTGCCCCTACGGACAGGGCCGCATGCTCCTGATCTCGCAGGACATCACCGTCTTCGAGCAGGCCGAGGCGATGCGGCGCGACTTCATCGCCAACGTCTCCCACGAAATCCGCACCCCGCTCACCGTGCTGGCCGGGTTCATCGAAACCATGCAGACGCTGCCGCTTTCCGGCGACCAATGCCGGGAATACCTCGAACGCATGGCGCGGCAGGCCGAGCACATGCGGCGGCTGGTCGACGATCTGCTCACCCTCTCCCGCCTGGAAGACAGCCCGCCGCCCGATCCGGAAGAATGGACGCCCGTGCAAACGCTGCTCCAGCAGATCGAAGCCGACGCCCGCGCCCTGTCCGCGCTCACCACCGGCGAAAACGCGCCACACCGCATCGTCTTTCCGGAAGCGGCGGCGCTGGCTCGGGCCGGAGAAATCGCGGGCACGGCGACCGAGCTGCAAAGCGCCTTCTTCAACCTCGTGAACAACGCCATCCGTTACACCCCTCCCGGCGGCGACATCGACGTCCGCTGGACACCGCGCCCCGACGGCGGCGCCTGTTTTTCCGTGCGCGACAGCGGCCCCGGCATCGCGCCCGAGCACATCCCGAGGCTCACCGAGCGTTTCTACCGCATCGACTCCGCCCGCTCCCGCGCCACCGGCGGCACCGGGCTGGGGCTGTCCATCGTCAAGCACGTGCTGCAACGCCACGACGCCAC